>RFXU01000170.1 GCA_009921505.1 Flavobacteriaceae bacterium | reverse complement strand
GTATTAAAATATAAATACATATACCCTATTTTTGGCAGGTGAAGTCTCCCCAATTTAGAATAGATAAAATACTGGTTACGTGGTATTTAGAAAACAAGCGTGACTTGCCTTGGCGTCAGGCAAAAGATCCGTATCAGGTTTGGCTCTCTGAAATTATCCTGCAACAGACACAGGTGGTTCAAGGTTTACCATACTATGAAAAATTTGTCACCCGCTTCCCGAGCGTTGAAAAATTAGCTCAGGCTAGCGAGCAAGAGGTGCTTAAATTGTGGCAGGGATTGGGTTATTATTCAAGGGCGCGTAATTTACACCACAGTGCTCAGTGGGTGAGTCGTGCGCTTAACGGGGTCTTCCCTCAGACGTTTAAAGATTTATTGTCTTTGAAAGGCGTTGGCGTGTATACGGCAAGTGCCATTGCCTCGATTTGTTATGATGAACCCAAAGCAGTAGTCGATGGCAATGTATATCGAGTACTGAGTCGGGTATTTGGGATAGACCTTCCCATCAACACTCCTTCTGGAATTAAA
This sequence comes from Flavobacteriaceae bacterium, assembly GCA_009921505.1. Taxonomy (GTDB): domain Bacteria; phylum Bacteroidota; class Bacteroidia; order Flavobacteriales; family Flavobacteriaceae; genus BACL21. The sequence goes on along the minus strand of RFXU01000170.1, from coordinate 3,523 downwards.
AGATTTCAGGAGCTAGCAGATCAACAATTATATGTAACGGATCCTGGGACCTATAATCAGGCCATAATGGAGTTTGGGGCGTTACAATGTGTTCCCAAGAGTCCGGATTGCTCGCGATGTCCACTCTCGAAAAGCTGTGTCGCCTATGCAACAGGGAATGTCGGAATGCTTCCCGTCTCGATTAAGAAAGTAAAGGTTAAAACCGTGTATTACAATTTCCTGGTGCTCCAGGATGAACATGGAAAAATTTGGATGCGTCCTCGCCCTGCAGATGGAATCTGGCCAAATCTTTATGAATTCCCGTTAATTGAAACAAATAAGCCCATAGACGCCGATCAAATGGTGACCAAGGCTAATGAATTCGTTGAAGGTCAGGAGCACTCGATTCAGGATTTAGAATTAGTCCATCCAGTACCTTGGGTCCATCGCTTGACTCATAAAAAACTCATGGTTTTATTTTGGCGGGGCGTTTCCAAAAATGCGCTGCCTGAAGTCTACACGCCACAGGAACTTTTCGAACTGCCTGTTCCTACTGTAATTGCCCGTTTTATTTCTGAGGCATTTCCTTTTGCCCGTCAAAATTAGTTATATTAGATGACCTTAGTTAATTTTGTAAAAAAGTAAAGCGATGAGTGGAACCCTGAATAAAGTGATGTTGATTGGTCATACTGGAGATGCGATAAAAATGACCTATTTTGAAGGAGGGGGTTGTATTGGCCGATTTCCTTTAGCAACCAACGAAACCTATAACAATCGAACTACCGGCGAACGGGTAACCAACACCGAATGGCATAATATTGTTGTGCGCAACAAAGGGGCCGAGGTTTGCGAAAAATATCTGAAAAAAGGGGATAAAGTCTATATTGAAGGTCGTCTAAAGACCCGAAAGTGGACCGATGACCAAGGTAATGATCGCTACAGCACAGAAATCCAATGCACTGACTTTACCTTTTTAACACCAAAAAATAGTGATAATATGGGGTCAGATCAAATGGCCTCAGGGTCTAATGCCTCTGTTGGTCATGGAGCCAATGCTTCTAATAACGCCTATACCGCTTCAAATCAGGGAGCGCCTCAGGCCGAAGAAGAGGATGATGATTTGCCCTTTTAAGTCTCGTTAAATTTTAATTTGTGGATCCAGAGCCCCCGAGTTTATTCATCTCATTACTGGCTTTTCCTGAGCTTTTAGGGTTTGGGGGGATACTGCTTCTGTTGTTTTGCTCTGCTCTGATTTCAGGGGCGGAAATCGCATTTTTCTCGCTAACTGCAGCAGATCTTAATCCAGAGGACGAGTCAAGTCGCTCTAAACAAATGAACACGGTGGCCCAGCTTTTGGACAAGCCAAAACGATTGCTGGCCACGATTTTGATTGCCAATAATTTAATCAATATTGCGATCGTTCTTGTTTTTGATACAGTAGCCGCCCCGTTTTTTTCATCCATTGGTCCAGACTGGCTCAGGTTTTTGGTTGAGGTCGGTTTGGTCACTTTTTTGATCTTGCTCTTTGGGGAGATTCTCCCTAAGGTTTATGCGAGTCGGAACAAGTTGCGTTTTGCCACCTTTATGGCGATGCCTATTCAGATCTTGTTTGGGCTCTTTACACCGTTGAGTCGCCCCATGCGCAACGCTACAGTTTATTTGGAGGGTAGATTTTCAAAACAAAAATTAAGCATCAGTGTCGATCAGTTGAGTCAAGCCCTTGAGCTGACTTCGGATGAAGAAACCTCAACCGATGAACAGAAGATTCTTCAAGGTATTGTTACGTTTGGAGCGACCGACACAAAAAACGTAATGCGCCCCCGCATGGATATATTTGCCCTGGATATCGAGGCGTCGTATCAAGAAGTTTTGGCCGATATACTCAAACATGGGTACTCTCGCATTCCAGTATTTGAAGCGTCTATTGATCAGATAAAAGGAATTCTTTACGTCAAAGATCTTTTACCCCATTTCGATAAAAAGGACTTTAATTGGTCCGCACTGCTGCGCGCGCCATACTTTGTGCCGGAGAATAAAAAATTAGATGATCTGCTCAATGAGTTTAAACAAATGAAAATGCATTTGGCCATAGTGGTAGACGAATACGGCGGCACAAGCGGCTTGATTACTTTGGAAGATATCATTGAAGAAATCGTCGGGGAAATTACTGATGAATTTGATGATGAAGATCTGGTTTTTTCAAAGCTCGATGATCGAAATTTTGTGTTCGAAGGCAAGACGCCATTAAAAGATTTTTATCGAGTCATTCAACTCGAAGACCCAAAAGAATTTGAAGAGGCCAAGGGCGAGGCAGAGTCTTTGGCTGGATTTATTCTCGAATTGACCAAAGGCTTTCCAAAAAAAGACGAAATCGTCATTTTTGGTCGTTATCACTTTGTTATAGAATCTTTTCAAGGCAAGCGCATTAATCAAATAAAGCTCACGATACAAGAGTGAAATGGTCCATAAAAATATTTCCGCATAAGTGAGTAATCCAAGATCAAGTAACACAATTTTCAAGAGACTTTTAAGCCCAAAAAGCTTTATAAGAATATGGGGATATACGCTTTTTGGAATAATTCTATTGAGTTGTCAAGACCAAGTCTTAGTTAAGCCCGCGGCCTTTTTGCGCTTGGATTTTCCTGAGCCGAGGTATGGCCATTACACCACAGGCTGTCCTTTTGAATTTGATTTAAATGAATTTGCCCAGCCCGAAGCAAAAGAGCACTGCGCATTGAATCTGGATTATCCATTTATGGGCGCCACAGTTTATTTGACCTACCAAGGGGTGAATGGGGATTTGGCTCAACTTTTAAGCGATGCCCAAAAACTCACTTATGACCATACGATCAAGGCCACGGAGATATTAGAGCAGCCCCGCGTAGACCCTGAGCATGATGTTTATGGCATGTATTACCAAATCGACGGTCCAGCGGCATCACACGCTCAATTTTATCTTACGGACAGTACCCGTCATTTTTTAACTGGGGCACTTTATTTTAATACCAAACCAAACTTCGATTCCTTGTATCCCGCCATCGATTATGTTCGTAAAGATATTCGTCGGATGATGGAAACCCTTAGATGGCAATAAATACTTCCGGCATGGAAAAAAAATGGCTTTATCTGATTGTCCTTTCCATGATTTGGGGCACCTCCTTTATCCTGATCAAAAAGGGGCTGGTTGGGTTAACGCAAATTCAATTGGGTTCCTTACGCACGGTGCTTACGGCGATCATATTGTTTTCTGTGGGTCTGCCTACGCTTAAACAAATTAAAAAACCACAGTGGAAATGGATTGCCTTATCGGCCTTATTTGGAACTTTTTTCCCTGCTTTTTTATTCGCCTTTGCCCAAAAGCATATCGATAGTGCGGTGGCCTCGATACTCAATAGTTTAACACCGCTTGCGACGGCCGTATTGGGGTATTTGGTCTTTAGTATTTATGCCACTAGGCGTCAAATGGTAGGGGTATTTATAGGGTTACTGGGATCCATTATGCTCATAATGGCAGGGGCGCACATTAATCCTCATCAAAATCACT
>RFXU01000169.1 GCA_009921505.1 Flavobacteriaceae bacterium | reverse complement strand
GGGTTGTTACAATACACCGCGCTCACCTGGGCCCAAGCAACACTTTTGGCCTGGGTTATGATTTGCTCTGCATTTGTGCCACTGCCCGAGGCAAAGACGATGATTTTTTTTTGGCCGTGTGACATGGTGAGGATTTGAAACAAAAATAATGGAAACTTCAGTTTTGGCCCTTATAAAGCAAAAATAATGGCCTCTGGGGACCGATGGCGATAAAAAGCTTGGGCTTTGGCCCGGTAAAGGGCGAGACGCTTCGGCTTTTAATTTATTATAAGGGGGTACATTTTGGGCCTAAAACCTTGTTTTAAAGTAAAATGTTTTATTTTTGCCCCTTGTAAACCAATCTAAATTTTAACAATTATGTCAGACATTGCATCAAGAGTAAAAGCAATTATCGTAGACAAACTAGGTGTTGACGAAAATGAAGTTGTAACTGAAGCGAGCTTCACTAACGACTTAGGTGCCGATTCATTAGATACGGTAGAATTGATCATGGAATTCGAAAAAGAATTTGATATCCAAATTCCAGACGATCAAGCTGAAAACATTGCGACTGTAGGTCAAGCGATTTCCTACATCGAAAACGCAAAATAAATCTCATTCCTCTATGGAATTAAAGCGAGTAGTTGTTACAGGACTTGGTGCACTGACCCCCATCGGAAATAATCTTTCTGAATATTGGGAAGGCCTTAAAAATGGGAAAAGTGGGAGCGCCCCGATTACGTATTTTGATACGGAACGGTTCAAAACAAAATTCGCTTGCGAGCTCAAAAATTTCAATGCACTCGATCATTTTGATCGCAAAGAAGCCCGAAAACTCGATCGCTTTGCTCAATATGCCTTAGTGGCGTCTGACGAGGCAATCGCCGATGCAAATTTTGACCAAGATCGCTTGGACAAATTCCGTGTAGGGGTGATTTGGGGTGCTGGAATTGGGGGCTTAGAAACATTCCAAGATGAAATGATCTCTTATGGTGAAGGGGATGGAACGCCACGTTTCAACCCCTTTTTCATTCCTAAAATGATTGCGGATATCGCCCCTGGTAATATCTCAATCAAACATGGCTTTATGGGCCCGAACTACGCGACGGTCTCGGCCTGTGCTTCTTCTGCAAACGCCATTATCGATGCGCTAAACTACATCAGGTTAGGTCATTGTGATGTCATTGTTACCGGAGGTAGTGAAGCGGCTGTAGCCATTGCTGGTATGGGTGGTTTCAATGCCATGCATGCCCTTTCTACACTTAACGAAACGCCAGAGACGGCATCACGTCCGTTTGATGCGACCCGTGATGGATTTGTACTGGGTGAAGGTGCTGGGGCACTGATTCTAGAAGAATATGAGCACGCTAAAGCGCGTGGCGCCAAAATTTATGCCGAAGTCGTCGGTGGTGGTTTGTCCAGTGATGCGTATCACATGACAGCGCCCCATCCTGAGGGACTCGGTGTTGAGCGCGTAATGCTCAACTGTTTGCGTGATGCGGGCATTAGTCCTGAGCAAGTCGACGCCATTAATACCCACGGAACATCAACCCCTCTTGGTGATGTGGCCGAACTCAAGGCGATTGTCAAAGTTTTTGGCGATCACGCTCCTAACATCAATATCAATTCTACAAAGTCGATGACGGGCCACCTACTGGGTGCCGCCGGTGCTGTAGAGGCGATTGCTTCGATTTTGGCGATGAACCATAGCTTGGTTCCGCCGACAATCAATCACACCACCGTGGATGAAAACATTGATCCACGCCTGAATTTAACCCTCAACAAGGCTCAAGAACGCGAGATTACTTACGCCATGAGCAATACCTTTGGTTTTGGTGGACATAATGCTTGTGTACTCTTAAAAAAGTATACTGAGTAGTCATTTATGGTGTCCATAAAAAACATATTTTCCTCTCGTTCGCAAGAAGAGGAAGAGTTTTTTCATGCCGTCAAAAAAATACTCGGATTCAGTCCACACAATCTTAATTGGTATCGCGAGGCGTTTACCCATCGCTCTACTCAGTCCGTAAATAGCGAAGGTCAACCACAAAATTACGAGCGACTTGAATTTGTGGGAGATGCTATGCTTGGCTCAATCATTGCCGCTTATTTATTTACTATGGTTCCCGAGGGCAATGAGGGTTATTTGACAAAAATGCGCTCCAAGGTGGTCAGCCGAGAGCATTTAAATGAACTTGGAAGGGATTTGGACTTAATTTCTTTGGTCAAAACGACCGTGCCCATTGATCAATTTGGAGAAAACATTCACGGCAATGTCTTTGAGGCTTTGGTCGGAGCGATTTATTTAGACCGAGGTTACGCTTGGGTTCAGAAATTTGTTCAAAATCGGGTGATTGATCCATATGTGGATATTGAAAAATTAGAAGGCAAGGTGATCAGCTATAAAAGCTTGGTCATCGAGTGGTGCCAAAAGCACAAAAAACAGTTCAGGTTTCAGACCTATGAAGATAATGGCGTTGAGGCCATGAAGCACTTCGCCGTAAAGCTCTATATTGATAAGGAAGTGGTGGCCAAGGCGCGCAGTACTTCCAAGAAAAAGGCTGAAGAGTTAGCGGCAAAACGCACCTTTTACAAGCTGCAAGAACAAATGACCCCTCATAGCGACCAACCGCCAAATTAGGCCTAAAACGTTTTCGTTCGGTTTAACGTAAAATTCAAGTTAATTCGCCGGCTAAGCTCAAAACTATTCTTAATTTTAGCAAAATTTGCGCCTATGGCTGTACATCGTTTGCAACTGGAGGAAGAAGATGATGACTTTGCGCTTTTTGCCATCCATTGTGGTGAAGCGCCGTTTAAAATGGCGTTTTTGATGAATCAATCTTTGAGGTGGCAGCTCAAACGCGAACGCGAAGATGTTTTGGTCACCAAGGCGGGAAAACAACAGCAGTATCCAAAATATCGCTTTGTATCTAAGCTCGATCAAATCGATCATTTACTCTTGAGTAATAAGGATGTTCCGCAAGAGGATTCGCCCTCAGAGCAGTCTTATGGTTTATTTGATGCGCTCAATGGGCCTAGCTTAAGTGCAACTTATTTAATGCCAGAGTTCAAAAAGGTGGACTATTTGCTCAAGATTGAGTCTGCATTAAGCGATCGTGAACTCAAGTCTATAGTCACGCAGATTAATTCAATAAAAGAAGTGGTCTCGACTTATGTCATTCCGCATCAAAAAATTAAAAACATCAACCCTTTAAATAACTGATTATGCCGCATTCCAAAAAGACCAAAATTGTTGCCACACTGGGCCCTGCTACAGCAGATAGGGCCGTACTTCGCGGCATGATGGAGGCTGGAGCCAATGTTTTCCGTATAAACTTTTCTCATGCGGATTATTCTGAAGTCAAAGAGCGCGTAGAGATGATTCGCGCACTGGAGGAGGAAACAGGAATTTCTGTAGCGATATTGGCGGATTTACAAGGCCCGAAATTGCGCGTAGGAAGCATGAAAGATGAGGTGGTCGTTCAACCCGGGGATCAAATCAACTTTTGCACCGGCAAAAAGTTTGAAGGAACCAACACGCGGGTCTACATGAATTATGATCAGTTTCCTCAAGATGTTAAACCTGGGGAACACATACTTTTGGACGACGGAAAACTGATGTTTAAAGTTCTTGAGACCAATGGAAAGGACAAAGTCCTTACAGAAGTGGTACAAGGGGGCCCCTTACGATCAAAGAAGGGGGTTAATTTACCTAACACTGCGATTTCTCTTCCTGCCTTAACTGAAAAAGATAAAGAGGATGCAATTTTTGCCATTGGTCTCGATGTTGACTGGATTGCTTTGTCCTTTGTACGTCACAGAAAAGATATTATTGAGCTTCGCGAATTAATCGAGGCCAATGCCGATCATAAAATCCCGATTATTGCGAAAATCGAAAAACCTGAGGCCGTTAAGAATCTCGATGAGATTGTTAAGGCCGCGGATGGTCTTATGGTCGCCCGAGGAGATCTAGGCGTAGAGGTTCCTGCAGCTGATGTGCCTTTGATTCAAAAAGAAACAGTACTTGCCGCCAAACGCGCACGTATTCCGGTAATCATTGCGACCCAAATGATGGAATCAATGATCACGTCC
>RFXU01000168.1 GCA_009921505.1 Flavobacteriaceae bacterium | reverse complement strand
CCATCAACAACAAACCAATTAATTATGGCATTACAAGAGGAATTCGAGCAACAAGGTGTGTGGTTATTCAAATATAGAAGCAATCTTCCCATTATCATTTTGGTATTGGGATACGCGCTTTACTGTTATAAAGAATTGCATCCAGAGGCCTATTTTTTAAAAGGTGATCAACTTTGGTTTGACCCTTATTTTGAAATGATTTGTTTTGGCGTCTGCGCCCTAGGGTTATTGATCCGTGTTTACACTGTCGGGCATACACCTCGATTTACTTCTGGACGCAATACAGAAGAACAGGTCGCCGAAACCTTGAATACAACCGGGCTTTATTCGACATTGAGACACCCACTTTATTTAGGGAATTTTTTGATGTGGTGGGGACTTGCCCTACTCACAGGGAATATCTGGTTTAATGTAAGCTTTATCCTCTTTTATTGGCTTTACTATGAGCGTATCATGTTTGCGGAAGAACAATTCTTAAGACGAAAATTTGGCCAAACCTATACCAGTTGGGCCGAAGGCGTACCAGCTTTTATTCCAGCACTCGGTAAATTCAAAAAACCAAACTTAAGTTTTAGTTGGAAAAAAGTACTTAAAAAGGAAAAAAACGGACTATTTGCCATGTTTATCCTCTTTTGTTTGTTTGACATTACAGGAGAATATTTAAATGGCGGAACTTATGAATCTGGGAATCTTTTCTTTATATACGGCACGGTGCTCACTGGATTTAGCTATATCGTGCTTAAATTTTTAAAGAAAAAGACCACGGTCTTGGAGCAAGAAGGACGCTAATATCCGTTCACTTATTGCCCGTGTTTATTTAACGGCAGTTTCGCGAGTCAGCGGCATAGTACTGCAACGCAATAATCCTTCCTGCTTGGCAATTTCCGCATAAGGAATTTCTTCTACAGTAAATCCTTCTGCACGAAGCCAATTATTAAGACGCGTAAATCCCTTTTCAGAAACGATGACTTCCGGACTGATCGAAAAGACATTGCAGTTCATATGATACATTTCGTCTTTATCTACATGAAAAAGATTTTCAGGTCCGATGAAGTCCACGAGCCACTGATATTCCTCTTCAATCAAAAATCCATCTTTATGGATGATGGCCTTTCCTTTTCCTAGAGGCTGAAAGCAGCAATCTAAGTGCAAGGCATTTTCTCGAGGGTCAAAATTTGATTTCTTTAGTGAAAAAGAAACAACCTTTTTATGCGGGAAAATTTTCTGTAAATGCTCTACAGCCGCGATATTCGTTCTGGCGGTTATATACTTTCGGTAATCTTTATCCTTGAATGTCCCAACTAATATATAATCTCCCCAAGGCATGACATCACCCCCTTCGATATGAGCATGTTCAGGAAATTTAATGATTTTATCCTCTTGAATTTTATCCATTAAAAAGTCAAGGGCATCAATTTCTTTTGATCGATCTTCAAGAATATTGGCAATAATCATTTTGTCTTCTATGACAAAGGCGATATCCCGCGTAAAAATCTGATTGTAATTATTAATTATTTCAGGGCGGTATACAGTAACACCGTATCGATCTAATACCTCCGCAAAGGCGTCCATTTCCTTTACCATATCCTCTTCCTTTGGGTAGGTTCCCGCCTTGATATGCTCTGCAGACTTTGGGTCATAAGCATCTTTTAAAGCAGGAGTAGGCCCGTTGCTCAAGGCAACACCTAGAACCACCGCCTTGAGACGACCTATTTCATCATTGATGTTTAGATCAAAGGACATATAATTTTCAGTTTAAAGGAATGTACCTTCTCAGAATAATCTATCGATAGTCGATATCCTTGAACGCTCGCAGTGTAGCGCCTGTATATAATTGACGTGGACGTCCAATAGGTTCTTTGCGCAGGCGCATCTCCTTCCATTGAGCAATCCAACCCGGCAAACGACCCAATGCAAACATTGGGGTAAACATTGGGACAGGAATGCCCAATGCACGGTAAATGATACCCGAGTAAAAGTCAACATTTGGATAAAGCTTGCGCTCAACAAAATATGGATCATTCAAGGCTTCTTGCTCTAAACCTTTGGCAATATCCAGCACCGGGTCTTTTACGCCAAGATCTTCAAGCACCTCATCTGCGGCCTGCTTAATTATTTTAGCTCTCGGATCAAAGTTCTTGTAAACGCGGTGACCAAAGCCCATCAAACGGAACGGATCATTTTTATCCTTGGCTTTAGCCATAAATTTTTTCGTATCCCCACCATCTTGTTTTATCGCTTCGAGCATTTCTATTACCGCTTGATTCGCTCCTCCATGTAAAGGCCCCCAAAGGGCACTGATGCCCGCTGATAGTGACGCAAATAAACCAGCATGTGAGGAACCGACTAATCTTACTGTAGAGGTCGAACAATTTTGTTCGTGATCGGCGTGTAAAATCAACAACTTAATCATGGCTGACTTAATGACCGGATTGCTTTGAAATTCGCTATTTGGTTTTTTGAACATCATCTTCAAAAAATTATCCACGTAATCCAAACTGTTATCTCCGTAATCTAGAGGCAGGCCTGCCATTTTACGGTAAGTCCACGCCGTGAGAACAGGGAATTTCCCAATAATCTTGACAATCGCACGATACATTTCTTCAGGGCTATCAACGTTGACCGAACTCGGATTGAACGCAACCAAGGCACTAGTCAGTGAAGATAATACTCCCATGGGATGAGCAGAGGTTGGAAAACCTTCTAATATCTTTTTCATATCCTCTGCAACAAAGGACTGCTCTTTTACATCATTTTGAAATGTTTGTAATTCGTCACGATTTGGTAATTCTCCAAAAATGAGTAAATAAGCAACCTCCAAAAAATCAGCCTTTTCTGCTAATTCTTCAATGGCATAACCTCTGTATCTCAATATTCCTTGTTCCCCGTCAAGAAAAGTTATGGCACTCTCGCAACTGCCCGTGTTTTTAAAGCCCGGGTCAATTGTGGTAACCCCTTCGGTCACTGCACGCAAAGCCCCGATATCAATAGCCAACTCATTTTCCGTTCCTTGAAGGACAGGAAATTCAAAGGTTTTTCCACCGACTTCAATAGTTGCTTTTTGGGACATAGAATAAGAATGTTTTGGTTAGCATTAATGCATCGCTAAATTACGAAAAATAGCCCGATTTTTGGGTGATTTATCGTGGTTCAGAGGGTTAAAAAAATCATAAATAGCGGTCAGGCAGATTATACTTTGAACGCTTTAGTTCCAGGGTAATGAGCGGATTCACCTAAAATTTCCTCAATTCTCAAAAGCTGATTGTATTTGGCCATACGATCACTTCGTGAAGCAGAACCCGTTTTGATTTGACCAGTATTTAACGCAACGGCTAAATCAGCGATTGTGTTGTCTTCAGTTTCTCCACTTCTATGACTCATAACTGCTGTATAGCCAGCATTTTGTGCCATGTGTACCGCAGCTATAGTCTCGCTTAAAGTACCAATTTGGTTTACTTTAATCAAAATAGAATTGGCAATCCCTTGTTCAATACCTCGAGATAGGCGTTCAACATTGGTCACAAATAAATCATCACCCACAAGCTGTACTTTGTCTCCAACACGCTCAGTAAGATATTTCCATCCGTCCCAATCATTCTCATCCATACCATCCTCAATGGAGATAATTGGATATTTCTCACACAACTCTGCTAAATAATCCGCTTGTTCTTTTGAAGATCTTTTTTGGCCTTTTTCACCCTCGAATTTCGTGTAATCGTAAACTCCATTTTCATAAAACTCTGCCGAGGCACAATCTAAAGCGATCATGACTTCGTCACCAAGGGTGTATCCGGCGGCTTTAGTCGCTTGGGCGATGGTGTTCAGCGCATCTTCAGTACCTCCTAAGGTCGGCGCAAATCCGCCTTCATCTCCCACAGCAGTGCTTAAATCTCGGTCGTGCAATACTTTTTTCAGGTTGTGAAAAATTTCAGAACCCATTTGCATGGCATGGGTAAAACTCTTGGCCTTAACAGGCATAACCATAAACTCTTGGAATGCAATGGGCGCATCACTATGAGACCCCCCGTTGATGATATTCATCATCGGGACAGGTAAAGTTTTCGCACTTACCCCACCCAC
>RFXU01000167.1 GCA_009921505.1 Flavobacteriaceae bacterium | reverse complement strand
TGGATCATGGACCATATCTCATCAATACCGATATTATGAAGGGCAGAACAAGTCATTGTTTTGGGTTGCCATCCGCTGGATTTGTGCGGAAATAAGCCAAGAGCCCGTTGATATTCTAATTGTGCCGTTCGGGCAATCTTTAATTGAGCCTCGTTATCGGCCTTATTGATCACAATGGCATCAGCCATCTCTATGATCCCGCGTTTAATGCCCTGAAGTTCGTCTCCAGCACCCGCGAGTTGGAGCAATAAGAAAAAATCACATAAATCATGAACAGCTGTTTCGCTTTGACCTACACCAACGGTTTCAATTAAAATAAGGTCGTAACCGGCGGCTTCACAAAGTATAATGCTTTCACGAGTATGACGCGCCACGCCCCCCAAGGTGAGTCGGCTAGGGGTGGGCCGGATAAAGGCTAATGGAGATTGGGTGAGTTCCTGCATTCTGGTTTTGTCTCCCAAAATACTGCCGCCACTTATACTACTGCTCGGATCCACTGCCAAAACAGCCACCCGATGCCCCGCTTTAGTGAGCCTCATGCCCAGTTGCTCTATAAAGGTGCTTTTACCCACTCCCGGGACTCCAGTGATGCCAATGCGTAGAGAATTACTTGGGCCAAAGGCCAATTTGAGTATTTCTTTAGCCTGTGCCTGGTGTTTAGATGCGGTGCTTTCAATCAAGGTAATGGCTCGACTCAGTGCCGTTTTGTTGCCATTTTTTAGCTCGGCGACAATCTCCTCCGGGCTGAGTTCAGTAAGACGTGCCTGACGAACCAAAGCAATAGAAGCATCCCTCGCGCTTTGTGCGCTCGCGGATGCTTCTGAATGCATTGTTTTATGTGTTGGTTTTTTGGTCATAAAAAAACCTAACCTATGGTTTATTGTTTGACCACAGGTACGGTATGTTTTGCGCCTTGAATCTCAGCAGTAACAAAGTATACCCCTGGAGTCAAATGTTTAATTGAGATAGACTGCTCCAAACCGGCATTTTCTATATTCATTAGATTTTGTCCCATAATATTGTAAATCGAAATACGATCCATGGGAAGGGCATTACGTACAGAGACATTTTCCCGAGCTGGGTTTGGCGCCAAGGCGAAATTCACAAAGGCGTTTTGGTCAACACTCATGATATTGGTACAATCGATAGTAACCTCGAAGTCTCCAGAATCATTGGTGCCTTCAATCATGATGAAGTAGCTACTGACTCCGTCACTCTCAAAGGTTACCGCACTTTGGACCCCACAAAAATCATCGTTTGAGGCGATTTCGTTGGTCAAATCACAATTGTCATAAACGCGAATAACGGTATCGAAGTTCGTGTTTCCATTGCACAAAGATGCAGTAACCATTTGCGTCTCTCCATCACCAACATATTTATAAAATACGTCGTTAGTTCCATTTCCACCTGAATCTGTTGCGTTTGTGGTAGACCCGGCAAGCGTTTCGTTACAAGAAATAAGCGTTGCGTTGGTACAATTGTCGTTAATGGCGGTACTCTCAGCAAGTCTGATTACGAATCCAGTTCCGTCATCAGCCAAGCCAACAACGGTAGTTCCATCTCCTGAAACAGCCAAAGGGAGTGCAAGAGTGCGTCCTTCAGTATCAATACCGAGACTGGTAGCCAAGTCATTTAAGTTTTGTAGACCAACCCCATCTTTATAGAAAAATCCTTGACCTTGAGTCGCAGGAGCGGGCCATGGACGATAAAATCCAACGACCACTGAACCGTCATCAGAAAGACCAGTCGTGGCTCCTCGCCAGCCATTTACTGGTGCAGGTCCTATGTTTTCCATTCCTGTGTTTATATTGTATCGCCAAGCCTCGTAGTCGTTGCTTGAGCTACCGCTACCGCCAACAAAAGTTCCATCAAATGAAACACAGCCGGCTTCAGAAGCTCCACCACCTGGGTGGGTTAATAATTGTTGAACACCATTGACCCAAATAGCGCCTTGGCGAAAGCCTGTGGTGCTGTCTTGCCATCCTACGACCACACTGCCATCTCCATTACAGTCGTTGGCTCTTGAGCTACTTCCAGAAACAGTACTCCCAAGGTCAACCATTCCCGTAGCAGCAGTCCATTGAATGGCATGCGCCGATCCAGCATTGACCCAGCCTAAGCCCACAACTGACGTTCCGTCTTGAGAAATACCCCATGAAGAACTCGTCGAGTTTCCAGAGGATCCACCGATACCTCCTAGATTAGTCCAGAGCCCACTAGCGACATCATATATACTTAATTCACCAAGACCAGTACTTGGATTGATGCTCGTCCCAGCGATTTTACTGCCATCTGCACTTACATCAGGGCGACCGCCATAGCCTTGTGGTGCGACCCCACCTATAGTCATGGCACCATTTTGCTCTGTCCACATAAACAGTTCTGCTCCATCGTCTCCAACAACGACAGTTCCATCATAATTCACTCCTGAGGCAGCATACAGAAAACCTATATTGGTGTATTGCGCCTGAACATTAGTCCAAGTGCTCACGCCAATTAGAGCAGCAATAAGTAATGTTTTTTTCATTTTTCTTGTTTTTAATTACGCATTTGATTGAATTACCCATTCTCCTTTTTGGATTAGTGGAATGGCTTGTTTGTATTTAAGGGTTTTGGTTTGGCCGTTAAGGACATGTTTGATGGTCACTTTGTCATTGCGCCCAATCTTTGGTTGCTCACGCACGACCGTCTCCACAGCTTGGGCTTTATTTTGTGTTTGGCCTGCTGCTCTTGCCTGTGCAGAGCGTTCATCTAGATTTTGTATTTCTTCTTTTTGCTCGCTGTAATTTTCCTTTTGGCGGACTTGTTTTGCCTCGCGAATTTGTTGCTGCTGCTCTTGCGGCAGCTCTCCTTTAAATAAGAAAGAAATGACATCTTTATTGACCGTTTCAATCATGGATTTGAAGAGCTCAAATGCCTCGAACTTATAGATCAATAGGGGATCTTTTTGCTCGTGTACGGCGAGTTGAACACTTTGTTTTAGCTCATCCATTTTACGTAAATGAGTTTTCCAAGCATCGTCAATAATGGCAAGTGAAATATTCTTTTCAAAGTCAGTAATAAGTCCTGTTCCTTGAGTTTTATAAGCTTTTTCGAGATCGGTCGCCACATTTAATGTTTTGACTCCATCGGTAAAGGGCACCAAAATGCGTTTGAACTTATCTCCTTGGGTTTCAAAAACATTTTTAATTACCGGAAAGGCCATAGCCGCATTAGCGGTCATTTTTTCTTGGTAGTGTTTATAGGCTTCTTTATAAATGAGTGCGGTGATGTCTTTTTCACTCATTTTTTCAAAGGCAACGACATCTACAGGAGCACTCATCGAAAAATAACGAATGAGTTCGAACTCAAAGTTTTTGTAGTCTCCAGCTAACTTGTTGCTCTGCGTAATGACCTCGGCAGTATCGTAAATCATGTTTGCGATGTCTACACGCAAGCGCTCGCCAAATAATGCATTATAGCGTCTTTTATAGACGACTTCACGCTGAGCGTTCATCACATCATCGTACTCTAGTAAGCGTTTTCTGATGCCAAAGTTATTTTCCTCGACTTTCTTCTGAGCGCGTTCAATTGATTTAGAGATCATAGAATGTTGGATCACTTCACCTTCTTGTAGGCCTAAACGGTCCATCATTTTAGAGATGCGCTCGCTTCCAAAAAGACGCATGAGGTTGTCCTCGAGCGAAACATAAAACTGAGAGCTTCCTGGATCCCCCTGACGACCACTACGCCCACGCAACTGGCGATCCACGCGTCGGGAGTCATGACGCTCTGTTCCGATGATGGCCAAACCGCCGGCTTTCTTTACAGCATCAGTGAGTTTAATATCCGTTCCACGACCGGCCATATTGGTGGCAATGGTCACAATACCGGCATCTCCAGCTTCAGCCACAATATCGGCCTCTTTTTTGTGCAACTTGGCGTTCAAAACGTTATGCTTGATGTTGCGAATACCAAGCATACGGCTCAATAGTTCAGAAATTTCAACCGAAGTGGTTCCGATCAGCACCGGACGACCCGCTTGAGATAGTTGCACGACTTCTTCAATCACGGCATTGTATTTCTCGCGCTTGGTTTTGTAAATCTTATCATCACGATCGTCTCGGGCAA
>RFXU01000166.1 GCA_009921505.1 Flavobacteriaceae bacterium | reverse complement strand
ACAACATAAGGATCTATCAAACCAGGAACCGGAGGGGGGATTAAAAATATGGTGAAATTCTCGGCAGTATCGAAACAAGTTGGATCATCTCGGTTTTCTAATCGAACAAAAATCTGCGCACTAGGACCGGTTACGGTATAAGGATTTGGCAGAGCGTTTTGACTCAAATCTGCATCCAGCTGACTGCTGTGATAGGTAATAAAATAATCTCCTAGCGGCTGTCCGTTCAGCACCTGAGTATTGAAGGTCACTGGCAGATTAATGGGTTCATCACCATTTCCGTCTAAATCACATAAATAATAATCCTCAACCTCCCCAGAGAGTGCTTGTGTATAAGTGATTTCGAAAGTAGCTTCGACAAAACAATTACCTAAAATATCATCTAATCTAATGGTTATGGTTTCAGATACTCCGGTGATCGTGTAGGCTCCTGGAAAAAGAATTTGTGAGCCCAACACATCGTAATAAGTAATGACAATATCCGCTGGATCCTGTGCCCCAAGGACTATGGGTTCATTCACTGTTAAATCAAAAATACCTGGAATAGTTACATCTGAAGAACATTGGGCTAGATCAACAGGAGGCGCGGCAATCGTGGGCGGCGATGTAATGTTGATGATAAAATTTTGATTGGTATCGCTACAATTTGGGTCAATTGTGCTGGTAAAACGTACAAAGATATTCTCAAAAGGAGCCGATGCGTTGTAAGGAGAACTAAGCGGGTTGGCTCCTGAATTAGCCTCGGCCTGAGAATTGTGATAAGAAATAGTGAAGTTACCAGCCGGCTGTCCATTCAATACCTGAGCATCAAATTCGGCCACCAAATTTATTGGTTCACTTCCATTTCCATCATTATCACAAACGATAAAATTATCTACCGGCCCGGCAAGAACTGTTGTGTAAATGATATCAAAAGTCTCTTCTGCAAAACACAATCCAGTAAGTTCTTCGAGTCTAATCGTTATTGTTTCAGTGGTCCCCGTTATCGTATGTGCCGTTGGATCGGCAATTGGGTTTCCGGCGCCATCAAAATAAAATACATTCAGCTCGGCAGGATCTTGCGATCCGATGGCCAATGGCTGGTTAATTGTAAGATCAAAAACACCAAGCGTAAGTCCATTATTATTACAAACAAATAAATCATTCGGCACTGTTTCAATGACTGGCTGGGGTAGAAATATCGCTTCAAAAAAGAAAATTTCTGGGGTATTGTTTATTTGCGACAAACTGATATCATCAATAGCTATGTCATTACCGCAGCCCCCTGGAGCATTGTTTAATAGGACTAATTGGACATTTGAATTCGTCCCTGTGTTGAATGGGATTGAGTACTCTTGCCAATTTGGATCTGATCCGTTTGCAATATTTCCAGTGACTGTTTCTTGAATGGTTCCACCGGACATATTTTCGACACGAAAACGAACATTTGACGGGACACTAGTTGGCACGCAAATACCGCTATCTGTGTCATATACCGTTGAAATCCAAGCACTCAGTGAATAATCAGTATTCGGATCTAATGATATTGTTCGGCGATAAAATTCCCCTACAGGGATATCGGCATTGACAAAAAGCATTCTACCGTTGGTGTCCCCAATGGTGTGATCTTCCATATTCTGATGCCAGCCAGCGTTCAACCCGTTAGACGTATTGGTTACGACATACTCACCATCTTCCATGGCTCCACTTGTGTAGCACGTATATGTCGTGCTTGCCCCATTGAGGTTACAAGAGATTCCAGTTCCTGTGTTAAAGGTCTCCTGAAATTCCAGTGCCGCCGTTAAAGTGACCTCACAGCGATAACTTCCAGTTACCGTAACATCCAAAGTAGGATTTGTCTCAGCCGGAACAAATTGAACATAATTCCCGGACCCAGCAGGAGATTCATAGGTCCAGTCGTAGGCAACGGCACCAGTGGTCGTAGCATCAAATGTAATGACGTCTCCATCACATGCGGTATCGTTAGCCAAAATAGAACAATCCGTACTTCCTGCGCCTTGTTGGCCCGCATTGGTTTGTTCCAGTTTAATGAATCCTGCAGATTGATTAAAGTTTGTGATCACTAAAACATAGATTTCGCCAGATTGCGCACCGATTATACTAAAAGACTCTACTGGGGCTGCAGAGTAACTACACGCTATTTCATTTTGCGCCTGAAGTTGGGAATAATCACACAGGTCTGATCCCTGAGCAAAAGGACCCCAGGCGATAAAATCTACATCAAGACCAGTTCCAGTTGGGTTACCGTTCACATCAAAACTTGTATTCTGTGTTATGGTAAAATCTAAATCCCCTGGCTCATCGATTTGTAAAAAGAACCAAGCCGGGTAAGGCTCTAACCCTAAACAACCGTAATCTGGACCATTTTCAGCCGTTGGGTTACAATCAGGATCGGTATTGTTACAATTGGCAAAAATTAGGGCCTGGTTTCCCGCACAAAACGGCTCAATACTCGAACAAGTACCTCCTTGCGCAAACGCCTGGGCTAGAGGGAATAAAAGAAGAAATAAAACCGTATATAAACGACTAGGAGTAAATATTCTCATAATAGGGCTTCTATTAAGGGGGAAAAGTAAGGAAATTTTTACGATTTATGCCATTTTCAGGCTTCTAAGGAGTCTTTTTTAACTGAATTAATACTCGTTTTTTATCGCCAAATAATTAGGAAATAATTGACTTTAGTTGTTGGGCTTGATTTTTAGGGATTCACTAATTTTACAGCAGAAAAATTGCACTATGTCTTTGAGTTATACCATTACCCCCAAACCAACTACAAACGAGAAAATTTACAAGTTTGAAGCCAATGCCTTCTTGGTTCAAAATACCTCCTATGAGTTTCATAACATAGACGAGGCCAAACCATCACCTTTAGCACAGGAGCTTTTTTACCTACCGTTTGTAAAAACGATTTTTTTAGCACAAAATTTTGTTGCTGTTGAAAAATATGACATCGTGGCTTGGGATATGATTTTGGATCAGCTCTCCATTGCCATAGAGGATTATCTAAACAGCGGCCGTCCTTTGATTAACACCCCAAGCCCAAAACCTCAAAATATTACGGTTTACGCAGAAAGCACGCCGAACCCAAATACAATGAAATTTGTCGCCAATCGAACACTCGTCCCAAAAAGATTTGAGTTCAATAATGCTGAGGAGGCTATCCACGCGCCTTTGGCTCAAGAACTATTTCAAATCCAGGGTGTAAGCGCTGTGTTTATGCATCAGAATTATATTTCTGTATCTAAAATCGAGACGATTTCTTGGACCGACTTAATTGATGCGCTTAAAATTCTGATTCAAAATTTTATAACCGACGGGAAGGCCGTTCTAAAAGATGCCGCACTCCAAGAATCTCCCTCAAATTCAGGAGTTTTACCCACGCAGCCACTCGTTCATCGAAATGATCAAGACAAGGAAATCATCGCACTTCTTGAAGAATTTGTGACCCCAGCCGTCGCCGGTGATGGTGGCTATATTGCTTTTGATTCTTTTGACCCCGAATCCAAAACGGTACGGGTATTATTGCAGGGTGCATGCAGTGGCTGCCCTTCTTCTACCATGACTTTAAAAAATGGTATTCAGTCCCTTTTAATGGAAATGACTCAAGGACGCGTTGAGCATGTAGAAGCGATTAATGCTTAAAAATACCTTTAAAAGCAAAGATTTTTTATTGCAGATTTAAATCTCTGTTTTAACGAAATTTTCGTTTTTTTTAACACAAGTTCGTCAGTCAACTAATTATATTAGCCGCTTTAATATTTTTCGACATGAATAAATCCATCGCAATCCTTATTTTTTCAATGTTTACCACCATCGCATGGGCTCAACCTGCTGGTCTAGAACTTAACTTTCAAAGGGTGCGCAGTGGTGATCGATTTGTGTCAGACGGAAATACAACAGGGTCGCCCTACTATCACGACCAGTACCACAAAGGCTCTATTTATTTAAACGATAAACTGGCGGCTACGAATGTCTATCTGAAATACAACGCATACAGAGATATTTTCTTAGCCGTAAACGACTTAAATACCCCAGACGAATTAGCCCAAGTGGTGACAAAAACACAAGGAATGAAAGTCCTTGTAAATAACGAGGAATTCATAACACTTCCTAGTGTGAACAATCGCTAT
>RFXU01000165.1 GCA_009921505.1 Flavobacteriaceae bacterium | reverse complement strand
AAGTTCGGCGATTGGAGCGTGTGGAGTGATGCAAAGGTGCTGTCAGGCAAATAAGTACATCTATCTGTTTTTCTGAAAAGCCGTTTATTACTCTACTATCAGGCTTCGCCAACCAAATTCATAATAAAATTAGATCACTATTAAAATTGATGGATTGGAGTTCACAGATTTCATATCCATCGATACGGGATAAATAACAAATTGAAGATTGGAAAGACCATGGAAACAACTATCCCTTTTTGGATCGCTGCAATTTTCGCATCGATTTTTGTCGGACTAGGGAAAGGCGGATTACCTGTTGTTGCCGCACTTGCGGTCCCAAGCCTATCGCTTTTTATGTCTCCCATTGCAGCCGCAGGTTTATTATTGCCTGTATACATAATTTCGGACATATTTGCGCTGGTCGCCTATCGCAGAGAATTCGACGCAAGAGTATTGAAAATTTCATTCTTTGGCATGACCTTGGGCGTTGTCCTTGGTGGGCTTACAGCCCATCTTATCTTAGAATGGTTGATCACGTTTTTGATAGGTTTAATGGGTACAGTATTTGCCATCCGAATGTTACTATCCCGCCCTAGAGACACAAAAACAGCCTCCCTCGCACGCCTAGATAAAGGCTTATTTTGGACCACCATCGCCGGTTTTACGAGCTTTATAAGTCATAATGGCGGACCACCATGGCAAATCTTTACTTTGCCATTGAACATGCCAAAGTCTATTTTTGTTGGCACCTCCGTCATCGTTTTTTCTTATGTTAATTTTATTAAACTGTTTCCCTATATCTTGCTAGGACAAGTCACCTTTACCAGTGTTCACACATCTCTATACCTGCTCATACCAGCAGCTATTTCGGTCTATGCGGGCGTAATTGCCGTTAAGATTATCCCGGAAAAAGTGTTTTTTAAAATCGTGACTTGGGCATTGTTTTTAATCTCGCTCAAACTGATGTGGGATGGCCTAATCAAAGGGTTATTTTGAATACCCCGCAGTCAAAATTATCTTTCACGATTAAAAAACAAATTGGTATTTAGAACGATTATCCCAATACCTAACAAAATAGTAGTTCCGCCATAAAACTTTTCTATTGTTATTGTTTCCCCCAGGAAGAAATGACCGCCAACAACCGAAAATACTGGAAGAAAAAGTAAGAAGGGTGCGACTTTACTTACATCGTGTTCCCGTATCAGAGTGTTCCAAAGAAAGTACCCAAGGCATGTCATAATCAACCCCAAATATAATACTGTCCACCACACAACGGGTTCAGCGGTGCTAATTGCTTGAATTTGTCCCGTCTCAAAAATTGCTGACATCAAGAATAGTTGTGGCGTCGCAAAAACGGCGATCCACGCCGTAACCTGTATGCCAGTTATATTATTCAGTTTTCTGACCATAATTTGGCCCAAAGCCCATGCAAAGCAACCACTGACAACCAATGCAACAGAAAC
Source organism: Flavobacteriaceae bacterium (assembly GCA_009921505.1). Taxonomy (GTDB): domain Bacteria; phylum Bacteroidota; class Bacteroidia; order Flavobacteriales; family Flavobacteriaceae; genus BACL21. The sequence continues at coordinate 2,726 of RFXU01000165.1, read as the reverse complement.
CAAGCTTCCGCTCAATTCATCCTGTTGGCTCATTATCGCAACGCCAAAAAACGAAACCGTTATCCCAATCCATTTTTTCAAACCTGGCTTTTCTTTTAAAAAGAATGCGCCAAGCAGAACAAGAAATGGGACTTCAAGCTGCACAATAATTGAGGCAAGTCCTGCTTCTAAGCCCTTCACGCCAGTAAAGGTCAGGCTATATTGAATAGCTGCAGCAACAATAGCTATTTTAAAAATTTGAACAAACTTACCTTTTGGTATCGGGACGAACCACACCAAAACCAAAGCTGTTAATAAAAAGCGAAAGGCCATCAACAAAATTGGCGGAAAATGGTTTATCGCGCCTTTCGCAAATACGAACCCCAGCCCCCAAAGGAAAGGAACAAAAAGTGCCATGAGAGCTTGCTTAAAAGTAAATTGGTTCATAAATTCACCGTCAAAAAATTAATCTACTGTTTTTCTCTGTGCAATTCCGACACCAAAGGCAACTAAAGTTGCACCAATAACAATATTCATCTCCCACTCCCCACCAGCAAAGACAACCAAGAACATTACATAAAATGGTGCTACATTCATGTGGAGAGAGGTTAGCGCGATCCCGATGCGCGCGACAGATGATAAAAAGAAGACTTGCGAAATCGCCATCGCAAAAATTGAATAAATTAGCAAATTCCCAGTATCATGAATCGAAATTTCAGCAGGAAATGATGTGCCCGTGAAAAACCAGAAAATAAGCAAGGTCAGACTACAAAACAAAAAAGCTCCGACGAATGTAATTGTCGTACGGGCTAACGTAGAAATATCAGGTAACTGAAAAATGCTAGCGTCAGAAGCCCATGCAAAAATAAAACAAGCAAGAACAGAAAGGATTATTCCAAATCCTAAATCAAAATTCATTGTTAAACCAACCGCGAAACAGCCGCCAACAACCGACGCAAGTAAACCAAGTGCAAATGTAGCGGTGACCTTTCTTTGACCTTTGGCGACTTCAATTATTGTCGCCATAATTGGTGTCGTGGTCGATATCAAAGCGACAGTTACGGGGTTTGTGTACCATTGGCCTAATAGCAACAGGACAGTGCCAACCCCAAAACCAAAAAAGCCAATTCGCAACCCTATACGCCATGTATTTTTTGAAAATCTTTTTTGATTCTCTGTTAAAATCCAAACTGGGTAAAGAACGAGCAGAGTTAGAACTAATCGCGCAAATATAAGGACAAATGGATGCCAATTATCAAGCAATGCCTCTGCAGCAGGAAAACCCGCAGCCCAAAGCACCATAGAACCAATTGCGAACAAATTCCCAGAAACCTGGGAAGTTTTTAACTTAGGATCATGACCAAGGGGAGCGATTGCGTTCATATTCGTCCTGATAATTGGCAAAATTACTTCATCACACACAGGTAATGAAAAGAGCCTCCATCATCTGTTTCTTTTTCGACATATGGTCGCAAATTGACTGTGCGATAATTCAGAACAAGGAACATTAAATTGCAAAAAATTGTTTTGCTTGTTCAGAATGATAGGACCTGTCACAGTCTTATTGGTATTTATGTCAGTTTTAACACAACAATATTAGTGGCGGCGGGGCCAAAGCTGCTAGCAGCTATACGAGGGAAATATGACATTCAATCGGCGCAGATTTTTTAAATATACGGCTGGGGCTTTGGGAAGTTCGGCGATTGGAGCGTGTGGAGTGATGCAAATGCGCACAGAGCAAAACAAATATTATCAAGGACCCGTCAGTGATCATTTTGATGGAATACGTTTTTTTAATCCTGGGGGTGCCGAGCCAAAGGGGCTAGCTGATTTGTGGAAATGGCGCAAAAGTAAAAAACCTAAACTTTGGCCAGATTACGTTCCACTGGCCCAAACCGTAAAACCTGCTAAAAAAGTTAACGATTTAAAAGTAACAATGGTCGGGCATGCAACCATGCTGCTGCAAACCCGTGGGTTGAACATTTTAACTGACCCTTTTTGGTCAGACCGAGCATCGCCAGTGCAATTTGCTGGACCAAAGCGAGTTATTAAACCTGGGATCCATTTTAAAGATTTGCCACCGATTGATCTTATTTTGTTATCACATTGTCATTATGACCATATGGATCTTGATACATTATCACGGCTTAAGGTTGCACATGACCCGCTGGTGATCACACCTTTGGGAAATGATACAATAATCGCCAAAACAGGCTTGCAATGCAGCGTGCTTGATTGGGGCCAATCAGTGCGTTTTAGAGACATTGAAATTCATTGTACACCCTGCCACCATTGGGGGGCGCGCGGCGTGAGAGATCGGTCCATGGCACTTTGGGCGGGGTTTTTAATCGAAGCCCCGAAAGATAGAATATTGTTCATCGGCGATACTGGATTTGATCTAGGTAGGCCATATCATCATCTCACCAAAAACTTTGATAAAATCCGCTTGGCAATATTGCCGATTGGAGCTTATGAACCACGCTGGTTCATGGCGGACCAACATCAAAATCCTGCCGAAGCGGTAGCTGGGTTTCAGATTTTGCAGGCGCAATATGCGATTGGGCACCATTGGGGCACTATCCAGCTGACTGATGAAGATCGAATTGCTCCAAAGCTGGATTTGGCTTCTGCTCTTGAAGCGGCGCAAATTGATTCCACAAGATTTGTTGCGCTGGAACCTGCAGACACTTGGAGCATCCCCGGTTAATGGCTAAGCCTGATGCGGCAATGGTTGTCTAAAGTATAGC
>RFXU01000164.1 GCA_009921505.1 Flavobacteriaceae bacterium | reverse complement strand
CTCAACAGTTTTCAAGACTGCCGCATTCGACCACTCTGCCATTTCTCCTTTGCGGATGCAAATATAGGATGCTTTTGTAGAAATACACAAGTACTAATCGATTATTTTCATGTTACATCGACCATGTAACTGCGCCATGTTAAAATATTCGTACTACCTTTACTTAATGGATCCATTATTACAATATTTACTGCTCATTTTGATCGGATTTGTCGTTGGTTTTATCAATACAATAGCCGGTGGTGGAAGTTTGTTGTCTTTGCCGTTTTTAATTTTTATGGGGCTTCCGCCCGCCGTAGCTAACGGAACGAATCGAGTGGCGATCGTGATCCAAACCTTTATGGCTACCATGGGGTTTCGCAGTAAGGGGGTTTCTACCTTTCCTTTTAATACTTACATCGGCATTTCTGCTTTGCTTGGGGCCTTAATCGGGGCTAAAATTGCGGTACATATTGATGAAAGCTTGTTCAATAAAGTTCTTGCCATCATTATGATCGCCGTCATGATGATTATCATATTTAAACCCGATCTTGACCTTGCAGAAAAAGCAGAGAAACTCACAGGAAAATATCTTTGGCAAGGAATTATTGTTTTTTTCTTTTTAGGGATATACGGGGGATTTATCAATGCGGGCATTGGTTTTTTGATTATTCTCTATCTTCACTATGCCCATCACATCAATTTGGTACGCACTAATGCTACCAAAGTTTTCGTGGTCTTGATTTATTCTGTAGCGGCCTTAATTGTCTTTATTTTAAATGATAAAGTCGATTTTAAAATTGGCCTTATTTTGGCCATTGGAAATGCCTCCGGTGCGTGGATTTCCAGTCGACTTTCGGTAAAAAAGGGAGATGGATTTATTCGAAAGTTCTTAATTGTTATGATTGGTGCTTTGGCCATCAAACTTTGGTTTTTTCAAGTGTAATTCTTTGATCAGAGGATATATTGAGCGTTAAAATCCAAGTGCTTCAATCATTCAAAGTATTACCTTTGCAAAAAAAATCTATGTCCAATAATATCATTGACCAACTCAAGTGGCGCTATGCCTGTAAGGCTTTTGACCCAGATCGTCAATTGAGTTCAACTCAGGTACAAACACTAAAAGAAGCCTTTAATTTAACGGCTTCATCTTATGGCTTACAACCACTTAAACTATTGGTTATAAGCAATAGCGCACTCAAGAAAAATCTTGTTGCTGCCTCAATGAATCAAAAACAGATTGATCAATGTTCACATTTGTTGGTCTTGTGCACTAAAACTGAGCTAGGGGATGAATTTATTCATTCTTATTTTAAGCGCGTCATGGAACAGCGTGGTACTGAAGAAAAAATACTTGCTCCTTTTCGCGATTTTTTGCTCAAAGAAATGGGGGAGATGACTCCCGAAAAGCTCGAAATTTGGATGGCTAAGCAAGCCTATATTGCCTTAGGAAATTTATTGACCGTTTGCGCCTCAGAAGGAATTGACTCATGTCCTATGGAAGGATTTTCTCCGGATCAATACGACGAGATTCTCGGCCTTTCAAAAATGGGTCTCAAGGCGGTGCTATTATTACCTGTAGGTTATAGGAGCGCTGAGGATAAATTTGCCTCTTTTGCTAAAGTCCGTCGCGGCGTTTCTGATGTGGTCATTGACCTGGATTAATTTTAGCCGAGCGTATTTTGTTGGCAAAAGCCCATATTTAATATTGTCCTAAATCACTGGCTTAGGATAATTAGCCTTACTTAATAATTCCACCACAACTTACACGACCTCCAGCATTTCCAGTAGGTTGGGTCGTTAGGTCATCTCGGCCATCATGGATGATCACGGCCTTGCCTAGTATGTCTTTGGTTTCATCACCACAGCCGATACACCATTGATCGGTTTGAAACATGAGTTTTGCCTTCCCCTCTGCGGAAGCAGTCAGGTTTCCGATGTCACCACGATGATAACCTTTTGGATCCCCCCAAGAACCGTGTTTCTCAAAAGTTGGATTCCAGTGCCCTCCTGTTGAGGTCCCGTCTGCAGCGGAACAATCAGCTTTCTCATGAAGGTGCATCGCATGGACCCCAGGGGTAAGTCCTTCAAATTCACTGATGAGTCGAACTTGACCATATTCTTGAACAAAAATCGCTACACCGGTGGCGTTACTGCCGCTTTTGGACTCCATTTTAACGACAACAGTTTCCTTGTTGGCCTCCATACGGGGCTTTGATTCACTTGGTTTAACCTCAGTATTTTGACTTTCAGCAGCACTTTGCTTGACATCATTTTTACAGCTTAGAAGCATTGAGGCAGCCAAAAGGCTAAAGAAATATATTCTGTTCATAACGATTTATTTACGGTCTAAATTACAATAAAATTTAATACTCAAAAAATGTTTAAACCCCCTGAAAAGGAGCTGTTGACCATGGGTTGTTCTTATTTTAAATACTGCTTGTATTGTACCAAAGCGTAACCACAACCCGATTAAAGTTTGCATTAGAAAAGTGGTTCTTCATATAGCCCAATTGTACGTTAAGCAAAGGTGTCGCTTGATAGCCCATCCCAAAATAGAGCCTGTTTTGACTGAACACTGGCCGCTGCAGATTTAAAAATACTTCATCAAACACCGAAAGAGAAAACTTAGAGGTCAAGTTATAATTAATTCGCGACATATAGCGCACGCGCTGTGATAAGTCGAAACCATCAGCATCATTAGATAGGTAGCGCTGTTCAAAACGATATCGGTTTATCCAAGCACCATGGCTAAAACCTCGAGTAAATAATAAATCTCCATGAAGGCGGTGTTCACTTGAATTCTTTTCGTCTTCAAGGGTTTCAAAACTTGAGTCTGTGGCAATATAACCATAACCCAATCCTAATTTGAACTCGGAATTCAATGGATAATACAAAGTAGAACGCAATAGGAGTTGGTTGAAGTTTTGTGCGAACTCCCAGCTACGATGTTGGATATCGGTTAGGGCGCTGAGCTTGGTATTAAATCGATGCTGATTCATAAACACAAACCAGCTCCCCTGTGCCTGTTCCGCCTCCGATTGGGCAAACCCTGTGTAGTTAAATGTCAATAAAAGTAATAGCAGTAGGCATTTTATGCCTGATTTCAGTTTATTCAATGTGTTGGTGATTATTCGCTTTTTTCTTATTGAGCGGGTTTAAAATAAGGAATTGTTACCTCAGATATCTTTTGAGTGAAGGCCTTCCAGGTTGTGTCGTAAAACACATTTACCTTTTGTTGTGCCTCTGCAGCGGCCTCTTGAGCGTGTTGCCAAAGTTGTATTTCAGTTTGAGTTGGGCCATCCGGACGGCTGCGCAGATAACTGTAATGCAGTCTTATTCGATCGGCAACACTCGGTGCCGCTTCGGCGGTTATCCCTTGTCGCTCATCTTGTTTGCCTACGTATAGATCTTGAAGCTCCGTCAAAGCCTTGTCGAGTTCTTTAATTTCGTCGAGTAAGGCCTGATGATCCTCATCTTCTTGCAGTTTCAGGTCCTTTTTAAGTCGTTCGAGCCCTTCTTTATCAGAATTAATCTGCGACAAGATCCCCTTAATCTCTTCTGAAAGACTTTGCGCCTTATCCATCATGGCAACAGCCTCCTGAGCTCCTTGAGTACTTATGTCTTTTATTCTAGGATCGGGATTTATGGTGATTTTTTGTCGGGTACTGCTGTATTTCGCATTATCGTGATTGCCCATTAAAAGTTCGACTTCATAAATTCCAGGGCTTAAATAACCACCTCCAGATTCTTGTTTTGCTTCTCTCGGATTTCTGCGAATCCATGTGCCTCCTTTGGCATCCATATACCAGCGCCAATGGTAAATGCCTTGCTCCTCTGGGATTTCTTTTTGAAGGGTCCGCACTAATTTATCCCCTTGATAAATTTTCAAGAAGAGTGAATCTTTGGTTTTCTTAAGAGGTGAAACTTTACGATTATAGTCGTTTTTATCACGTTTTTGGATACTTTTAAGTACTTCATTAAAAGTAATATTGCTTTTTAAACCTTTTAATTCTTTGAATCTTCGTAAAGCTCTAGTTTTAACATTTGCAGTTATGAAAAACTTAAATTCTGCATCTGGAACAATATTGTAAGTAATATCTCTTCCATCCAAACATGATCCATCAAACTTTTTCGGTGGGTTATAAGCTATTTCTTTTTGAAAATTATGTACCAGTTTTCTAATTCTTTTATCTTTAGCCACAATAGAGGCCTCTGTTCCAATTTTATCAGATAAAAGCAATTTGTTTCCCAAGTCTTTTAAACTTAACTTTTTTATTTTTGTTTTTAAAAAACTTAGAGAAAACTTC
>RFXU01000163.1 GCA_009921505.1 Flavobacteriaceae bacterium | reverse complement strand
ACAGTTAAATCAACAGTTTCTTTAAAAGAGATATTTTTCTCCTTGCGCAGGGTACGAATTCCCGATACTACTTCTTTTGTATGTTCAAAAGCTTGTATCAAATCCGTATCAGGCGATTTTATTTCTGGCCATTTCGCGATGATAAGGGCTTGATCTTGAGTTCTTACCGATAATTTTTGCCAAATCTCTTCAGACACAAACGGTACAAATGGGTGAAGAATTTTTAGATTAGCTTCAAATAGTTCGACGACCTGAGCGTAGGTCTCAGCACTAATTGCCTTTCCATATTCCGGCTTTATCCACTCTAAGAACCAGGAACAAAAGTCGTCCCAAACCAACTTGTAGGTTGCCATCAAGGCATCGGAAATTCGATATTTACTGAAATGATCTTCTATTTCACCCAGTGCTGATTGGAACTTTTGGGCATACCACTCAATCGCTTTGCGATCACAGTCGCTTTGTGGAATTTCCTCTGAAAGGGTCCACCCAGAAACCAATCGATATGCATTCCAAATTTTATTGACAAAACTACTCCCCTGTTGGCAAAGATCTTCATCGAACATCAAGTCATTCCCGGCAGGAGAGCTTAATAACATCCCCACGCGAACACCGTCAGCGCCATATTTGTCGATCAAATCTAAGGGATCTGGAGAGTTCCCTAAAGACTTGCTCATTTTACGTCTTTGTTTGTCACGAACAATACCCGTGAGATAGACATTTTCAAACGGACGAGCGCCACGGTATTCATAACCCGCAATGATCATTCGGGCCACCCAGAAAAATAAAATCTCAGGAGCAGTCACCAAATCATTGGTCGGGTAGTAATAATTGATTTCAGGATTGTCTGGATTACGGATTCCGTCGAAAACGCTAATCGGCCAGAGCCAAGACGAAAACCAAGTATCTAAGGCATCCGCATCTTGAGTCAAGTCCTCTTGAGTTAAATCAGCATTTCCTGAACGCTCTCGCGCGAGTTCAAGGGCCTGGTCCAAAGTAGCGGCGACCACAAAATCTTCACGCCCTGAGCCGTAATAATAGGCCGGTATCTGATGACCCCACCAAAGTTGACGAGAAATATTCCAATCACGAACCCCTTCCATCCAGTGGCGATAAGTATTGACAAACTTTTCTGGAACGAGCATAACTTCTTTGTTCAGCACAGCATCCAAAGCAGGCTGCGCCAAATCTTTCATTTTTAAAAACCACTGATCACTCAGCTTGGGTTCTATTACCGCCCCAGTGCGCTCACTAGTGCCGACTTTGTGCGTGTGTGCTTCTACTTTTTCAAGAGCGCCTAAAGACTTGAGCTCTTCGACAATCGCTTTACGAACCGCAAATCGATCTTGACCCTTATAATGAAGTCCGTGATCATTCAAGGTCGCATCATCGTTAAAAATATCAATGACTTCTAGCTGGTGCTTTTCTCCTAAAACTTTGTCATTTTCATCATGAGCAGGTGTTACTTTTAAACAACCTGTACCAAAGTCCATGGCCACATAGGTATCCTCTATAATCGGCACTGATCGGCCACAAATAGGAACAATAACCGATTTTCCTTTAAGATGCGTATACCTTGGATCTTCTGGATGAATACAAACTGCTGTATCCCCGAGTAAAGTTTCTGGTCGTGTGGTTGCGATCAGTACCTTTTCCTCAGAATCAACGACGGAATAATTAATATAATACAAATGCCCTTGACGCTCCTGATGAATAACTTCTTCATCACTTAAGGTCGTTTTTGCTTCGGGATCCCAATTGACCATTCGATAACCTCTGTAAATCAATCCCTTGCGATACAAATCTACAAAGACCTGAATCACAGATTCAGAAAGATCAGGATCCATAGTGAATTTGGTGCGTTCCCAATCACAAGAGGCGCCAAGTTTTTTAAGCTGCTCTAGAATAATTCCTCCGTGTTTGTGGGTCCACTCCCAAGCGTGTTCTAAAAATTCTTCACGGGTTAAATCAGACTTTTCGATGCCCTCACTTTTTAATTTGGCCACGACTTTAGCCTCAGTGGCGATACTGGCGTGATCCGTACCCGGAACCCAACAGGCGTTAAATCCTTTTAACCGTGCACGCCGTATGAGCACATCTTGAAGGGTATTGTTGAGCATATGCCCCATGTGCAAAACCCCGGTTACGTTCGGCGGGGGAATGACAATAGTGTAGGGTGTTCTTTCATCGATTTCACTGTGGAAATACCCGTGATTCATCCAGTAATCATACCAGTGATTTTCAACCTCTTGTGGATTGTATTTACCTACTCCGGCCATTGTGGTTTAATTTTTGTAGCGCTCGGGGCAAAAGTAGTTATAAGTTAAAGATTATAAAAGTAAGCCGCGCATTTTGCTCATTGTGTAAAAGTTCAATACATTAGTCCTTTAAACCGAGAACCATGAAAAAATTATTTGTTTTTATCGCCCTATTTATCGCTGGGCTGAGCGTCCAGGCACAGGCAAAAATAGAATTTAAGTCAGAAACTATTGACTACGGAAATATTGCCAAAGGCAGTGATGGTGTTCGCGTTTTTGAATTTACCAATACAGGCGATCAAGAATTGGTTATTTCAGAGGTAAAATCCAGCTGTGGTTGTACCGTACCCGAAAAACCAAAAGGACCTATCGCCCCCGGCGCAACAGGAGAAATAAAAGTAAAATACGACACCAAACGTGTCGGGCCAATTCGCAAGACCGTAACGGTATATTCTAATGCTACTGAGCCTATAAAAGCCCTCAAAATTAAAGGGGTTGTTGAGGCCAATAAAAGCGTCCTGGAGAACTAGCGATTTTTACGCATTTGCCCTTAAAACTTTCGGATACCCATGCCACAAATTTCAACCAAAGGGGCTCAAATGCCCGAGTCCCCCATAAGGAAACTGGTTCCTTATGCCGAGCAGGCCTATAAGCAAAACAAGAAGGTTTATCACTTGAATATTGGTCAACCTGACATTAAAACACCTCAAGTCGCTTTAGACGCCGTAAGCCATCATGGTCTCTCTGTTCTAGCCTATTCACGGAGTGAAGGGTCGGAGCAATACCGCGAAAAAATTGCGCAATACTACAAGAGAAAATCTATTGAGGTCAGCGCTCAAGATATTGTGGTCACAACAGGAGGAAGTGAAGCCTTATTATTTGCCATGGGGAGTGTTTGTAACGCTGGTGATGAGGTCATCATCCCCGAGCCATTCTATGCGAATTACAACGGATTCGCGCGCGCTAGTGATGTCACTGTAGTTCCGGTTGTATCGGGAATCGAAGATAATTTTGCCTTACCCCCTATCGCAGATTTTGAAAAGCATATTACCCCTAAAACCAAGGCCATTCTTATTTGCAATCCAGGTAATCCTACGGGATACTTGTATTCCAAACAAGAAATCCAAAGCCTCGTAGATTTAGTAAAAAAACACGATTTATTCCTGATCGCAGATGAGGTGTATCGAGAATTCACTTACGATGGTGCGCAGCATTATTCGATCATGCAAGAGCCCGGACTTGAGGAACATGCCATATTAATAGATTCTGTTTCAAAACGCTACAGTATGTGTGGCGCCCGCATTGGATGCCTGGTCTCAAAAAATAAAACCCTAGTCGCCACCGCATTAAAATTTGCACAGGCAAGGCTGAGCCCACCGACTTTTGCACAAATTGCCAGTGAAGCCGCACTTGAAACCCCTCAGTCTTATTTTGATGAGGTAATAACAGAATATCAAGAGCGACGAGACACCCTTGTGGCTGAATTACAAAAAATACCTGGGGTTATTATTGGTCAACCCAAAGGCGCTTTTTATTGTATTGCCCAGTTACCGGTAAACAATAGTGACGACTTCGCTCAATGGCTTTTGGAATCTTTTGATCTCAATGGCGAGACGGTTATGGTTGCTCCAGCTGCAGGATTTTACTCAAGCCCTGGCATGGGACTTAATCAGGTGCGCATCGCCTATGTGCTGAACAAAGAAAGTCTGATCAAAGCGGTCGCCATAATTAAAGCCGCACTTGAGGTTTATCCCAATCCCTGAGGATGGAAAAAAACAAATCACTTAAAGCCTTCAATACTTTTGGCGTTGAAAGTCATGCAGAGTGGTTTGTCGAAGCCCGAACAGCTGATGAAGTTTGGTCCTGCCTTAAAGACTTTCAAGACAAACCCATTATGGTCCTCGGGGGAGGCAGTAACCTGTTGCTTACCAAAGACATAGATGGTGTAGTACTTAAAATAAGTCTGAAAGGCATTTCAATTGTCGAAGAATCTGAAAATCACCTCATCCTTGAAGTTCAAGGGGGTGAAATTTGG
>RFXU01000162.1 GCA_009921505.1 Flavobacteriaceae bacterium | reverse complement strand
TGGACTGATGGTGACGCGCGCACTCAGTTCTTCGGTGAGCAGGTCCAAGTCGCTGAGACTGCCCCCACTACCGTTCATGCCCAAAAGGCTAAAAGCAATGTGTTCAATCCCACAAAATTTTTGAGTCCTTTGTCCTGAATAACACCATATTTGTCACGAACGACATCCGCTAGACGTTTAGTTTATCGGCTACATTAAATAAAAAATGCCCGAACGAATCGGGCATTTTCGTCTGGCTATTATTTTTGGGGTACAACAACCAGAACCACTTTAGCTAATTTTCTTAACTCAACTGAAGTAAATTTAAGGACAAAAGAAATTCAAGTAGAATAAATTAGTGGAAACAAGTGGATCCACTATTTTATTTTATGGGCCCAATGCGACTCCAACTCAAGTATATCAATGGGTTCAAAAGGTTTTTGCCGTTCGATCAAACCGTCACGAAATCCACGCTGTAGTATGTCTTCGATATAGTAGTCTTCCTTATTTTCAAAGGGGATATAGGTGCTTTTTAGTTCAATATCGAACCAATGTGCCGTTTGATTATACCAAAATGCGCGCCACCCAGATCGATAATCCTTAATCAAGTCAAATGTGCTTTGGCCCGTTTGTCGATGAATAAGCTTTACTAAGATTCGTCCTTCGGCACGGGTAAATTTTCGTAAAGTTTCGTAAAATTCTCGTTCCATATACTTTTGGGCCTGTTTGATATATTTTTTACGCTTACTTTTTCTTTTGATCTGAGTCAGTCTTTGTTCCATTACCGCTAAGCGTTCAGCAGCGAGTTTGGCATAAGGATAAACTTTGAGCGTCCGACGTCGCAGTATAATATAATTGCGACGTTCAGACATATCTTTAAACGACAGCCTTTTAAGCAATACCACCTCGTTAAGGTCTATATACTCTCGGACCAGGGAATCGCCTTGCAAGACATAATAAAATGGCTCTTGGTCAAGGGTATCGTTACTGCGCTGCGGGATGCGCGCCGAATCTGATAATTTATAATCTTGGTTCGGTATTGAATCCTTTTTAGACTTGTGGACCGGAAATTCTATTTGTACTTGCGCCTGAGTCTCATGAGTTCCAAAAAACGCAAGGCCAAAAAGTAGTATAAAGCCGAGTCGCACACCATGAAATAACCATGTGTGTCTGTAAAACCTCCCTTTTAAGTTTGGTACAGTGAACCGCATAAAATCGATACTTTGAGTCCTTAACACTGATCAAAAATAAGCATTTAAAGCCCGTTTGCTTGTGAAGAATTTGCTAATTTTAAGGCTCAAAAAATAAAACTATGGCGGCATCATTGCTCACAAAAGAATCATTGAAATTTTTAGAAAATTACCTAAATAATGCCTCACCTACCGGTTACGAGTGGGGTGGTCAAAAGCTTTGGATGGATTATTTGCGTCCTTATGTGGATGAGTTCATCACTGATGCTTACGGTACTGCCGTTGGAGTGATTAACCCAGAGGCGCCTTATCGCGTGGTTATAGAGGGGCATGCCGATGAAATCTCATGGTACGTGAACTACATTAGTGACAATGGTTTAATCTACGTGATTCGCAACGGGGGCAGTGACCACCAAATTGCCCCCTCCAAATTAGTGGACATACACACTAAAAAGGGGATCGTAAAAGGAGTCTTTGGATGGCCAGCTATTCATACCCGAAAGGCGGGTAAAGAAGAAACTCCGCAACTTGACAATATATTTATCGATATCGGTGCGGCGGATAAAAAAGAAGTTGAAAAAATGGGCGTACACGTGGGCTGTGTGATTACCTACCCTGATACCTTTCATATCATGAACAAAGACAAGTTCGTGTGTCGTGCCTTGGACAACCGCATGGGGGGCTTTATGATTGCTGAAGTGGCGCGTTTATTACACAAAAACAAAAAGAAACTGCCCTTTGGACTCTATATCACAAACTCAGTTCAAGAAGAAATCGGGCTGCGTGGCGCCGAAATGATCACCGAGCGGATTAAACCGCATGCGGCCATTGTGACCGATGTGACTCATGATACCACTACACCGATGATTGATGCCAAAACCCAAGGGTATGCTAAAATTGGTAAAGGACCCGTTATTGCTTATGCACCGGCGGTGCAGCAAAAACTTCGTGATTTAATCGTGGATACTGCTGAGAAAGAAAAAATTCCGTTCCAGCGTGCCGCTAATTCGCGCTACACAGGAACCGATACTGATGCGTTTGCATACAGTAATGGCGGTGTGCCCAGTGCTTTAATCTCATTGCCGCTGCGTTATATGCATACCACTGTGGAGATGGTCCATCGTGAGGACGTAGAAAATGTCATTAAACTGATTTATCACTCATTGCTTAATATGAAGGCTGGGGATACTTACAGCTATTTTGATTAAAGATCAGCACCTCAATATTAATTGGGTTAAAATGAGCAAACCACATATTTTTTCCCATTGATCCAAAAAGCTATTGCTTGTCCTTTAAAACTGTCGTGATGATGCGCTTAAGTTTAGTTTTTATTTTTATCGTTTTGTGTATTGGTAATGTGACTCTTACACAAGCTCAGGTAAAACAAAGCTTTAAACTGTCTACGGAAGTTTTGTACGGAATTTCAGCTGAAGCCAATGACTTTTTTCCCGAACGTGACCCTCAGTATAGTCTTGTTTTAGGTATAGGAAAAACTATAGAACTCCCTGGTAAATTACCTGTCCAAAATCCGATCATCGGCCTACTGGGCATGTATACTGATTTGGGTAATACTGAATTATTAGGCCATTCTTATGCCCTTATTCCCTATGTCTCTTTTCCAATGTTCGGAAAACACATCAAGGGCAGCCGTCTTGAATTTGGTTTAGGCGGGGCCTACTTTGACACACGTTTTGATCCTGAGACTAATTTCTTTAATCAAGCGGTCACCACAGACATTACTTGGGCTTTTCGCGGCAGTGTACATCAAAAATTATGGCAGAACGCCTATGGCCTGATGGACTTGGGGCTGGTGTACAATCACCAATCCAATGGTCACACCAAATTGCCCAATCAAGGATTAAATTCCTTTTTGATTTCACTGCGCCAAAACTGGGATATAAACATCAACGACCGCCTCTTGTATGATGACAACGCAGATGAATCAAGGGCGTGGCCAAAATCTGAGCAGGCCACACCAAACTCAGTTAATTCGGTAGGTCCATTAACACAAAAGGATGTCCAGGAAGATTTAAATGAGTCCAAACAACTTCAAACAGAGGAATATCTCGAAGCGCGCTTTGGTTATGGTCAAAACGTACTGGCCCTCGCGTTTAATGATCTACGCCCAGTACGCACCGTCTCAATCACGTGGGGAAAGACCCATAAAGGTTATCTGCGTTGGGGCGTTGGGGCGTTTTACCGTTTTTATCAGCACTATCACGATTACATCGTGGGTAATGAATCTTTAGTGCGTCCGGGGCAGGAATTCGAAGCGTTTCGCGAGAATCCGTGGCGTTACGCCTCAAACTTTGGGGTTCATCTTAATGGTGAAGTCTTGCTCGGACATTTTGGCGTCAGTACCCAATTAGGCTTTAACTTTTATAAACCAGCTTATGCCATAGATTGGCGCATCAACGAAGGATGGGATTATCCGCCACGCGAACTCCCACCTAACTGGGTTTTGGGAGAATACAATACCAAATACCAACTCAAAAAGTACATTAGCTCACGACTCGGGATACGTTACTATCTCTGGGATACGCGATTTGATTCCGCAAAACAAAAACACCACACCGTAAACCCTTTTATTGGGGCCCATCTCAATGCGAACCTAGGTCAGGCCGATTTTACGGAGTTGAGTTTTGGGGTGATTGTAAGGCTTAATTCTAAGGGTTAAATCTCAGATATTATCGCTGCGCTAAATACGCTCGAACATTGCGGTCAATACGGGCTTCAATGTCTGAAACATCAGCTTTCTCAAAAGGCGATCCTGTAATGTTTTCGTAAAGCTCAATATAGCGCTCAGAGACAGAGTCTATGTACTCGTCGCTCATAAAGGGCACACTTTGTCCTTCTAGGCCCTGAAAACCATTAGCAATCAGCCACTGACGCACGAACTCCTTAGAGAGCTGCTTTTGGGCCTCTCCCCGCTCTTGGCGCTCAGCATAACCTTCGGCATAGAAGTAACGCGAAGAATCGGGCGTATGAATTTCGTCGATCAAGACAATCTTGCCCTCTTTGGTCTTGCCAAACTCATATTTGGTATCGACAAGGATGAGCCCTCGCTTTGCAGCAATCTCGGTCCCGCGAGCAAACAGCGCCCGCGTGTAATTCTCCAAGACTTCATAGTCTTCCGGACTAACTATGCCGCGCGCTAATATATCTTCACGAGA
>RFXU01000161.1 GCA_009921505.1 Flavobacteriaceae bacterium | reverse complement strand
TGACAAAACGCTTTGTGTTAAGCTCAAACCTAGCAGAAATCGCGCGCGTTGTGTATCTTTAAGCCATGACTCATGGTTTACCAAAAGACGAACGACTCAAGGGGCGGCATTGGTTTGGTGTTTTGTTTGAACAAGGACAAAACATAAAGCGTTTTCCGCTTAAATTGGTGCACACTCCTGTTACGGAAACAACCAACCATTTATTTGGTGTTTCTGTGCCTAAGCGCAATGTTCCCAAGGCGGTAAACCGAAATAGGATTAAACGACAAATTCGCGAAGCCTATCGATTAAATAAGTCCTTAGCTGGAACCCAAGATTTTGGCGCTTTGTTCTTTATTTACCAAGGGCGTGAATCTTTGCCTTATGCCCGTATTGAGCAAGCTGTAAAAGACCTGCTCATGCGTTATGCTCAAACAAAAAAAGTAGTGGATGAAGCTTAATTTTTCATTTTTGTCACGGAGTCCCCTTTTGCGCAAAGGCTGGCGACTCGTTTTGATTTTACCAATAGCCTTGGGATTATTGGTCTTAACCAGTGCCCGCGGGGGTCTTTTTGAAATCACCAAGCAGCTTGAGATTTTTACCACCTTATTTAAAGAATTGTCGCTTAACTATGTCGATGAAACCTCACCGGCTCAGCTTATGGATCACGCCATTACAGGTCTTCTTGAGGGCTTAGATCCTTATACCGTCTTTTGGACAGAACAAGAAGTCTCGGATGCACGAATTTCCAAAGAAAGTAATTTTGCTTCCCTAGGGGCTGGATTCAGACAGTTTGACAAGCAGTGGTTGGTGGTGGAAGTGGACCAAAACAGTCCCGCAGACCAAGCAGGTCTTCGCGTGGGTGATCGATTACACTCCATTAATGGGGTTGCTTTGGCTCAAGATTTAGATCAATTATCCCAATTGGTTGCGGCAAGTGGAGATCGCGCGGTTACTCTGGAATATCTCCGCGATAACCAGACCAATAAAATCGAATTAACCCCAGATAAAAAACCCGAAACTCCAGTTTTGAGTTCAAAACTTCTTCAGGATAAGGTTGGGTATATCGCGCTTAAAGAATTCAGTCCCACCATCTATAAAGACACTAAAAAAGCTTTGTTTGAATTAAAATCCGCAGGGGCCACGGCACTTATTTTAGACCTGCGTAACAATCCTGGCGGGCTACTTACTGAAGCGGTTAATTTGGTGAGTTTATTTGTGCCCAAAGGTACTTTGGTGACCTATACTCAATCTGTGGTCCCGGAATATAACAACACCTATGTGACCCAACAATTACCGGCGGACCTCGAGATGCCCTTGGTGGTTTTGATCAACGCGCGCAGCGCGTCAGCTAGTGAAATTGTCTCAGGAGCACTTCAAGATTTAGATCGTGCTGTAATTATCGGAGGGCGTAGCTTTGGAAAAGGCTTAGTTCAAAGGCCAAAGCCCTTAAGCTATGGCACACAGCTCAAAGTGACCATCTCTCGATATTACACCCCGAGCGGGCGCTGTATTCAGGCCTTAGATTATTGGCAACGTGATGCGGACGGCGAGCCTATTCGCACGGAACCCGATCAATACAATGCTTTTAAAACAGCAACGGGGCGCACGGTTTATGATGGGGGCGGCATCCTTCCTGATCAGGTTTTTGAAAGTTCCAGCGACCACACCCTGTTGTCTTCTTTGCTCAAGTCACGCATCATGATTGATTATGGCACCGAATTCATCAAAACGCATCCTTTTGAGGGGGTTGACAATTTTCAGTTTACAGATAAGGATTTTGAAGGGTTTTTAGATTTTGTTGCGGCCCATCCAGAAACGATAAAAACAGTCTCAGAAGGGGTCTTTAATGAATTTACCCAGGCCGCAGAAAAAGAGGGCTTGGCCCCTTATGTCGACAAGGCCCTTGAGTCTATGCGTAAAAACCTACTTGAGGCCAAAATCGACCTGTTAAAATCAAAAAAAGCCGCCGTTCAGACCCTAGTGGTGGAATCACTTTTGCCCCGCTACTTTTACCGTTCGGGCTTGTACAGTTACAAAACAAGCCATGATCCTGAAATCATTGCGGGCGTCGATATTCTTTTGAGCCCTAAGGCTTATGCTAAAATCTTAAAACCATGAACGCATTTCTTTTGTTTTTCGAGCAGATGCCTGTGTGGCAAAAATTGGGCTGGGTGATCTTCTGTATTGCTGTCTTTTGGCTGCTAGAGGGCTATTACCGCGATGTGAACAACCCTTATGACAAAACGCGCCACGCCAAAACAAACTTTGGGCTTTTATCTATTGTAATGGTGATTAATGTGGTTTTTGGTGTGCTTACTGCAGGGGTGTTTATTTGGCTGAATCAATCAAATTTTGGTCTGCTCAATTACTTTACTGCGCCGGTTTGGGTGGAATTAACCCTGTCTATAATGGTGCTCGATTTAATTGCCCAATATGGCGTCCACTACCTTTTGCATAAGGTGCCTTGGATGTGGCGTCTTCATATGGTGCACCACTCAGACAAACACGTTGATGTCACTACGGGAACGCGTCATCACCCTTTTGATTTTGTGCTGCGCGAAGTTTTTGCATTAATCGCTGTAGTGATTATGGGGATGCCGGTTTCGTTTTATCTTTTTTACAGAATTTTGAGTGTGCTTTTTACCTATTGGACACACGCCAATATCGCTTTGCCGCTAAGCGTGGACAAGGCCCTGAGTTACCTCATTGTTACTCCGGGCGTTCACAAGTTTCATCACCACCGCAGTATGCCTTGGACTGATAAAAATTTTGGGAACATCCTCTCTGTTTGGGACCGTCTTTTTGGCACCTTTGTTTACGGAGACCGCAAGGCAATTGTTTTTGGTGTTGATCGTGCAGATCACTTAAATGACCAAAGCTTTTTAACCCAGCTCGGGCTTCCCTTTAGCTCAAAAGTAAAACCCTTATCTCAAGAGAAGCACACTGAGGGTTAAGGCATAATCCCCCTTAAGAAGAGCAATTATAAACTACCCTTTTCTGTGTTATTCTTCCAGATATTCTCCGTGCTGCGAGGCATCTAATCCACGGAATTCTTGGTCCTCGCGAACACGCATCGATAAAAGCACGTCGGTGATTTTATAAAGCGCATAACTGCCTACAAAAGTAAATACAGCAACCAAAACCAAAGCAATTATGTGGTTGACAAAAGTGGTGGTCTCTCCATAAACAAGCCCCACATCTTCTGCTAACACGGCCGTTAGGATCATCCCAACAATCCCACCCACTCCGTGGCTTGGAAAAACATCCAAAGTGTCATCTATTTCAGATTTTTTGTTGAGCCTTATGGCAAAATTACTCACGATTGAGGCCACAAAACCGATAAAAATACTGGCGCCTAGACTCACAAAACCTGCCGCAGGCGTAATGGCTACCAAACCAACAATCGCTCCGATACACGCGCCTAGTGCAGACATTTTTCTGTTTTGAAAACGCTCTAAGAAAATCCATGTGAGCATACTGGTGGCAGAGGCTAAATTCGTGTTAGCAAAAGCGATAACCGCATCTGTATTTGCTCCCAAAGCCGAGCCTGAGTTAAACCCAAACCAACCAAACCATAAAAGCCCAGTTCCTAAAATGACAAAAGGAATATTCGCTGGTTTTTCAATACGTTCTTTGCGTTTGCCTAGATAAATAGCTCCAGCCAAGGCAGCAATACCGGCAGACATGTGCACGACAGTCCCTCCCGCAAAATCAAGAACCCCCCACTGGCGCAATAAACCATCTGGATGCCAAGTCATGTGGGCTAAGGGCGCATAAATAAATATCGAGAACAGAACCATAAACAGGATGTAACTTCTAAATCGGATCCGTTCTGCAAAGCTTCCGGTAATTAGGGCTGGCGTAATAATGGCAAATTTTAATTGGAATAGGGCGAAAAGTAAAAATGGAATGTTTTCCGAAAATTCAGGATTGGGCCTGAGAGAAACCCCTGTGAAAGCAAAAAAAGTTGCTGGGTTTCCAACAAAGCCTCCAAGGCTTTCTCCAAAAGCCAAACTAAATCCTACAACCACCCAGAGTACGCTGATCACCCCAAGGGCGACAAAACTCTGAAGCATGGTTGATATTATGCTTTTTTTTGTCACCATTCCCCCGTAAAAAAACGCAAGTCCTGGAGTCATTAATAGAACAAAAGCGCTAGAGACTAACATCCACGCTGTGTCTCCCGTATTGATTGTTTCTCCTGGCGCTAAAGCATCATAAGGCGTTCCTGCAAATAGACAAATTAACACCAGGCCTAAAAGAACTAAAAAATTAATTTTCTTACCCATACCCCTATATTTTTATTGAAAGAGAGGTAAAATTAACTTTTTTAATAGAAACACCCCCTAAAATTTATGGGGTGTTAAT
>RFXU01000017.1 GCA_009921505.1 Flavobacteriaceae bacterium | reverse complement strand
ACTTACGTCAATGGAATGGTGGGCTCGTTATACAAGCAATCTCCGCCGCTCGTTATGGCCTCAGTCCCAACAGGTTCCTGGAACGCTTACGACATCATTTATCACGCTCCAGAGTTTGACGACCAAGGCAGCATGGTTGTCGCCCCGAACATAACGGTCTTACAAAACGGAGTTTTAATTCAAGATCGCTTTGACCTACAAGGCACTACGGAATATATTGGCTGGCCAAAAGTAAGTGCTCATGGGCCTGGTCCAATTAAATTACAAGACCACAACGACCACAGCGGTGTGTCGTATCGCAATATCTGGGTCCGCCCATTAAATTAATTGACTTAAATAAGCTCTATGAAAACCCTATTATCGTTCTCATTAATTATCGCATTGACGGCATCTTGCCAAAACAATAACAAATCTGACTCATCAATGACCAAAGAAGACTCCATCGAGCAAACTACCCCCCAAGAAGAGTGGTTAAACTTATTTGACGGGACCAATTTCAATCAATGGCGCGGCTATCTCTCTGATGATATGCCAGAAGCCTGGAGTATTCAGGATAGCGCCATGGTTTTTACCCCTGGAGGACGAGGCGGTCAAAACATAATCACAAAGGATGTTTTTTACAACTTTGAGTTGTCTCTAGAGTGGAATATCGCGTCCGGAGGGAATAGTGGTATTTTTTGGGGCGTAATTGAGGACCCAGACTATCCTGAAGCTTATCAATCCGGTCCTGAAATTCAAGTTTTAGACAATGCCAAACACCCTGATGCATTTGTCGGCGAGGGCACGCATACTGCCGGAGCCCTCTACGATATGATTGCTCCTTCTTCGGATTATACAAATCCTGCCGGCTCATGGAACCATTGTGTCTTGCGTGTAGACCATAGAGTCAATAAAGGTTTGGTCATGATGAACGGACATCAAATTGTAGAATTTCCCTTGCACGGACCAGAATGGGCCAATATGGTTGCACAGTCTAAATTCGCAGACTGGCCTATTTTTGGAAAATCCCCAAAAGGCCATATTGGTCTCCAAGATCATGGGGATCAGGTCGCTTTTCGAAACGTGAAAATCAAACGCTTAGTTGATTGATTCGCAGGGAATGAATACTGAAAATGAATTATATCTGAGCCTTGGGTATTGTGGATTCATGCTCTTGTTATTCTTGATTTTTCGGGCCTTTCCTCCCAAAAAAATCAACCACCTTTATGGCTATAGAACGGCACGCTCTATGGCCAATGAAACGGTGTGGGAAGACGCTAATAATTACTCCATGAAGCTTGGGGTTCAGCTCGGGATTTGGAGTATGTTTCTCCCTCTATTCTATTATTTTAAAAAGGGGCTGCCAAAAAATCCAACCCCCAAAGACTAGATTCCTTACCTTTGTCAGCCAATGATGGCTTGATATGATTTATTCAATGACTGGGTTCGGTAAAAGTGTACTCTCACTTCCGGGCAAGAAAATAACAATCGAGATCAAATCGCTTAACAGCAAGGGTTTGGATCTCAATGCGCGTATTCCTGGAGCGCTGCGCGAAAAGGAACTCTTGATGCGCGATCGATTGGCCAAAGCGTTAAAGCGCGGCAAAATAGATTTATCGGTTTATATGGAATCCACCGGTGGAGAGCGTTCTGCCCAACTAAACATCCCGGTGATTCAAGCCTACATGGCCCAATTAGAAACCTTGGCCCAAGGCCCTGAAATAGAACGTTTACAGATGGCTTTACGTCTGCCCGAAAGTATTCAAACCGAGCGCGAAAGCATCGATGAAGAAACCGCTGAAGCCTTGATGAAGGGCCTCGATGAAGCCGTTTTGGCTTTGGAAGAATTTCGCGCAGCAGAAGGAGCGGTTTTGGCTGAAGATTTCCGCTGTCGCATTAACCTCATTAGAGAACTCTTAGAAAAGGTCAAACAACAGGATAAAAACAGAATCCCACAGGTGCGCGCCCGCTTGCTCAAAGCAATCCAAGAACTGGAGCAGTCCGTAGACCAAAATAGATTTGAGCAAGAATTAGTTTATTATCTCGAGAAATACGACATCACAGAAGAGACCGTGCGACTGAGCAATCATCTGGACTATTTCGAGAGCACTATGGAATCTGATGAGTCTAACGGGAAAAAGCTCGGTTTTATCACCCAAGAAATTGGACGAGAGATAAACACTATCGGCTCCAAAGCTAATGACGCTGATCTACAACAATTAGTGGTTCAGATGAAAGACGAGCTAGAAAAGATTAAAGAACAAGGATTAAACGTATTATAATGCCAAGCCGCGGCAAACTCATTGTATTTTCCGCCCCATCAGGCAGTGGTAAAACCACCATTGTCCGAGCCCTTTTGCAAAAGCCAGAGCTCAATTTAGCGTTCAGTATTTCTGCGACATCTCGGGAAAGACGGGGTAACGAAGTTCATGGAAAAGACTACTATTTTTTAAGTCCAAAGGAATTTGAGAACGCTATTGAAAACAATGAATTTCTTGAATGGGAAGAAGTTTATCCAGGACAATATTATGGAACCCTAAAAGCCGAAGTTGATCGTTTGCGCGACCAAGGAAAAAACGTTGTTTTTGACATTGATGTCAAAGGAGGGCTCTCCATAAAAAAGAATTTTAGCACCGATGTGTTGGCCATATTTGTCCAGCCCCCAAGTGTAGCGGTACTCGCGGAGCGCTTAACGGGTCGAGGAACTGAAAGCCCTGAAAAAATTAAGCTACGACTCAATAAGGCCCATCAAGAATTGGCTTTTGCTCCTTCCTTTGACCATATCTTAGTTAATGATCAACTGAGCGCGGCCATTAATCAGGCCCAAGATTTAATTATAAACCACATTCAATAAGGCCATGGGACCAAGTAAAACCATCGGACTTTATTTTGGTACTTTTAATCCCATACATATCGGGCATTTAAACATTGCCCATTATTTTGCACACCATAGTGAATTAGACGAGGTTTGGCTCGTGGTCACGCCTCAAAATCCTCTGAAAACCAAACAAAGTTTGTTGGCTGACTATCATCGAGCTGCTTTGGTAGACATCGCCTTAGAAGATTATCCTCGACTAAAAACATCACGTGTAGAATTTGATTTGCCCCAACCTAATTATACGGTAAATACTTTGGCCGTATTACAAGAACAAAATCCAGGGCATCGTTTTGCTTTGATCATGGGCCAGGATAATTTACAGAACTTACACAAGTGGAAAAATTATGAGTGGCTCCTTGAGCATATCCCCATTTTGGTATATCCCAGAGTATCGAGTCATGAAGAAAGCCTTTCTAAGACTTATGACAAAGGCAATATTACCCAGGTCAAAGCCCCTATTTTTGAACTTTCGTCTACTTTTATCCGTAAGCGTATCGCACTCGGGGCTGATATCCGCCCCATGCTGCCTGAAAAAGTTTGGCGCTATATCGATGAAATGAATTTCTACAAAAAAAACCGCTGAGCCTTTAATAAGACCCAGCGGCACTGCTAACTAAATAACCAACCAAAAAAATTACTTTTTTTGCGGCCCTCGAAATCTTCGAGAACCAAACATCTATTCTATTAACGGCCAGTCTTTTTTCAAATTGCCGTCATAATCATAATCTAATGTTAAAGTTTATTTTGACGCACAAAACCTGCTTGGATTTTCAGGATTCATTAAATTAGTCGCATGAAGCAACCTGATCAACCCATTTCTTTTGACTATGGCGTCATTGGCGGCGGAAGCTGGGCCACAGCCATCGTTAAAATGCTCTGTGAAACCCAAAGTCAAGTAGGGTGGTATATGCGCAATCCTCGAGCGATTGAGCACATACGTCAAGAAGAGCACAATCCGAATTATCTGAGCTCAGTCTCTTTTGATACAAATCAACTTTGGTTAAGTGATGATATTAATGAAATTGTTACTCAAGCCAAAGTGGTTATATTGGCCATTCCTTCTGCATTTTTAAGCAGTGAACTAGAACGTCTGACGATTCCACTGAGCAATAAGCTTGTTTTCTCGGCCATAAAAGGTATTGTTCCAGAAAGCAGTTTAATTGTAGGGGCGCACCTCAACGAACATCACGGGTTACCTATGGAGTCTATTGGGGTGATCACTGGACCCTGTCATGCGGAAGAGGTGGCTCTAGAGCGATTGTCCTATCTGACCATCGCCTGTGCCCATAAACCAAACGCAAAATTAGTGGCTCAGGCCTTGAGCAGCAGCTATATCAAATGTTCGGTCAGCGATGACATAATGGGAACGGAATATGCTGCAGTGCTTAAAAACATTTATGCTCTGGCCGCGGGAATTGCCCATGGATTGGGTTATGGCGATAACTTCCAAAGCGTTTTAATGAGCAATGCGATACGGGAAATGAAGCGCTATGTGAAAAGCGTACACCGAATGAAACGCAACATTAACGGATCGGCTTACTTAGGGGATCTCTTGGTCACAGGGTATTCAGTTTTTAGTCGAAACAGAATGTTTGGCACCATGATTGGCAAAGGATACACCGTAAAAAGTGCCATGATGGAAATGAAAATGGTCGCAGAGGGCTACTACGCGACAAAAAGCGCTTACACTTTAAATGCGGAAAAAGGCAAAAAACAATCCAAAACACCGATCATAAACGCAGTTTATCAAGTGCTGTACGAAGGAAAATCTCCTAAAAAGGTTTTTGCAGCGTTAACTGAAAAACTCGATTGATTAAAAACTGCTTTTGAACTGCTCTAAAAAGCGCAGATCATTCTCGCTGAGCAATCGAATGTCAGGAATTTGATGAAGCAATAAAGCTATCCGATCGATCCCCATACCGAAGGCAAATCCAGAATAAACCTCAGGATCAATACCACAATTCTTCAATACATTAGGGTCGACCATACCACATCCCATTATCTCTAACCAACCTGTTCCTTTGGTCATTTTATAATCCGTCTCCGTTTCTAATCCCCAATAGACATCCACTTCAGCGCTAGGCTCAGTAAAAGGAAAATAAGAAGGTCTCAAGCGAATCTTGGAGGTGCCGAAAAGCTCTGTTGTAAAATGAGCTAAAGTCTGCTTTAAATCGGCAAAGCTGACGTCTTTGTCTACATAAAGTCCTTCAATCTGGTGAAAGAAACAATGTGATCGCGCAGATATGGCCTCGTTTCGATAAACGCGTCCTGGAGAAATCGTACGAATAGGGGGTTGATGTTCCTCCATGTAGCGAACCTGGACCGATGAGGTGTGGGTCCGCAATAAAATATCTGGGTCGGTCTGAATAAAAAAAGTGTCTTGCATGTCCCGGGCAGGGTGATACTCGGGCAAATTTAAGGCGGTAAAATTATGCCAGTCATCTTCGATCTCGGGGCCTTCAGAAACATTAAACCCAATGCGCGAAAATATATCAATGATTCGATTTTTAACCAAGGATATTGGGTGTCTTGCCCCTAGACTTTGTGGCAAACCTGGGCGGGTCAAATCCCCGTAGACACCATGAACTGTTTCATTTTGAGATAGGGCAGCCTTACAATCCACAACGCGTTGCTCTGCCGCATTTTTCAAAGCATTAACGGCTTGGCCAAAAGCCTTTTTCTGGTCTGCAGGCACCTCTTTAAAGGCCGCAAAAAACTCATTTAACAAACCTTTTTTACCTAAATAGGCGATACGAAAGGCTTCAATTTCTTCTTGAGTTTGCCCCTGAAATGCGGCGACTTTGGCAATGTGTTCGTTTATTTTATCGATCATCGATAAGCGTGTTTGAAGGCGTAAAAATAGGGATTTTATCCTGAATTAGTCCAGGAGCTTTTGGGCTAAAAAATACTGAACTATAGCCTCTTTCATCAATACCGCTTGTTCTCCGGCCTTTAACGCCGGAAGCGGTTCGATGTTTTTATAATGAGGCCAGCCCTGCTCATCAACAAAGTCAAAGCTATAATAACCGTATGGTTCTAGAAGTTTGCAAATGGCGATATGCATGAGATTAATCTTTTCGTCCTTCTTAAATTTTCTGTGTATTTGTCCTAACTCTTGCACGCCAACCAGATAGATGATGGCGTCTAAATCTAAAGGATCTCCATCAGAAAATTGAGCGCTCAATAGCGCGACCAAATGGTCCCAACGTTGTTTTAAAAGGGCATCTCTTGACATGAGACAAAAGTAAGTCGAATAATATTCATTTACCAAGAAATCCTATCTTTACAAGACATCTCAAGCCATGCATTTATTTGACCTATTATTACTGATTCTTCTGGTTTTGGGCTTTCTTTGGGGGCTTCGAAAAGGACTGATTCAAA
The DNA here is from genome assembly GCA_009921505.1 of Flavobacteriaceae bacterium. Lineage (GTDB taxonomy): Bacteria > Bacteroidota > Bacteroidia > Flavobacteriales > Flavobacteriaceae > BACL21. The sequence goes on along the minus strand of RFXU01000017.1, from coordinate 13,706 downwards.
CCCTTGCATCCCTTCTTGCACTCATCTTAGGGGTTTATATTGCATTGACCTTTACAGGGGACTTAGCGCAATTATTAACCAGTTGGTTTCATTGGTCTAAAAAAAATGCGGATTGGGTATCCTTTATCGTCTTGTTTATTCTAACGGTAATGGCCGTGGTGACCTTGGGAAAATGGGTTACAAAAATTGCCGGTTTGATCGCACTTGGGTGGTTAAACCGCCTCCTTGGGGCCTTTCTTTACACGGCCCAAACGGCCCTCATCTTGAGCTATGTCCTTTGGTTTTTTGCACAAGTGCAACTCGATGAATACGTCTTGCCCGAAAACACCAAGACAGAATCAAAAACTTATACCGTCATTGCTGGTTTTGCCCCGACCATAACTCCTATGATTCAAGATTTTTGGGCGAATCATTGGGGCCAAGAACAGCAGAAGGATGCTGTCAACAATACGGACCAATAGCCTATAAGGCCTTAATTTCTTGTGAAGACACCCAGCCCCGGCGCCCATCGGCGAGTTCTATTTCTTGCCACTCATCTTGAGTCTGCAATAGTCTTAGCTTAGTTCCGGCGTGTAATTCAAATAAGGCTTCATCACTCAATCTTGGCCCTGAACGCACACTCATCTCTTGGGCAAAGACAATCGCCCAGCGATATTTTTGGTTAAAGGACTGCGTTTTAGTGCCTAAATAAATTGACGCGGCAAAAAGCATTATCGACAACACACTCATTACGAAACTGAATCGCTTGGCTGCAGGAGTTTCAACCCAATTAAATCTAATCACCACAAAAACAAAGAGTGCCATAAAAAATAGCCCCAGCCAAGCCCAAGTATTGATGGAAAACAATTGAGCTGAAGCTTCATCCCATTTTTGAAATAAGGTCTTGGGCTGTTCTCTTATCACATCGACCAGCGCATTTTGAACATAAGCCCTATTGGCTTTGATTTCGGCATCACCTGGCGAGAGTTCAAGGGCTTTTTCATAATAATAAATACTCGAGGCCAAATCATTCAAATGATAATAAGCGTTCGCCATGTTATAATAAATCGCAGCACTGTGTACCCCTGATTCTAAAACAGCTTCCCAACGCAATATGGCTTCATTGTATTGCTCATTTTTATAGAGTTGATTGCCCTGATCAAACCAATTATCTGACTGTCCTTGACCATGTCCATTTTGCGGTGCAAAAAACATTATAAAAACCAATAAATAAAGTCCTCTAGCCATCATCTTTTGGTGTTGTTTATCAATGCAATTACTTCTTGTGCTTCATTGTAATCATTTTGCACATCCATTGCCGTAGTTGGTGCATATCGCGCACGCTCACAGCGCTCAATCAAACCGATTAATCGATCTATTGCGTCTTGAGTGACCTTTCTCTGGGTCATTAAGGCCCTTATGTTTTCTTTAGACATTCCCGAGGTTTCTAACTTCAACTGGGCTTTTAAAAACAGATGTAATGAGCGCTCCAAGGCAGCGTAAAACGCAGTAGGGTTCTGCTGTTCTGCCTTAGCTTGGCTTAAGTATTGAGCAATTAATCGCTTGCGTTTTCTCAAATCTCGAGAGGCTGTATCTCCCAGATAACGATTTCTTATCAAGCTGATTATAAACCACATTGGCAATAAAATCAATAAGCCCAAGACCCAACGCCAATAGGCCCAAGTGCCAAACCAAGGGGCTGGGTTTTTGGCGTACCAATCTGATTGTAATTTGATATAGCTAAAGCGATCCGTATCCACAACGACCTTATTGGTTTCACTGCGCTCTGAATTTTGCTGTGCAGATTCTTGGGCCGGGCCGTTAATCACAGAGACTATATGGTCTTGGGTTGTTTTGGTAATGTACCGTTCAAGATTTGGGTCGAAATATGAAAAACTAAGGGGAGGCAATGGATAAGTTCCTTGATTTTGTGGCACCAATGTGTATACTTCAGAAACTGAACCCCGCATTCCGCTAGTTCGGGTACTAATTTTATCATTTCGGGCCGGTTCATAAACCTCAAAAGCATTGGGAAATTGAGGCTTTGGCAATTCAAAAAGTTTTAAATTCCCTTCTCCTCGCACGGTTACACTGTATTCTAAAGACTCCTGAGCGTCGAGTTCGGATCGTGAAATCGAGCTGTCAAAATCAAAGAAGCCCACTGCGCCGGTAAAATCTTCTGGGCGATTTTCTAAAGGCAAGGGTTTGACATTTATGGTGCGTCTTCCTGCTGAGATGGTCTTGTTGACCCGGGTGGTCATAAAGCGTCCAAAGAAATCTCGGCGATTTGATCGCACATCAATGGGTACATCTAAGGTAAGTGGCTCAATACTGAGTTCTCCTGTTTTCTGTGGGTATAGCACCGCCGTACGCAGAACGACGTATCGATAATCTTCGCCTCGATATTGCCCTTCATAAATCTGTAATTGTCCTTTTTGATCTAAGGTTTGACTCCAAAAGTCAGCATATTTAGGCGAATCTATTTCCCGCCAGTTACTTGTAATACTGACTTGATTAGACACATACAGTTTATAAACGACGGTAATGGCTTCATTGAGATAGGGGTTTGCGTTGGAAACCTCAGCCACCAAATGGACATTTTCACTGGCCAAATAATCGGCATTATTTCCATCCTTAGGGATCTCCACCGCCTCGGTGACCACAACTTCGACCGGCAAGGATTTATAGCGCTCACCGTCCACCTCTATCGACGCTTGACCTATTGTTATTAACCCTTTTTTAAGCGGGGCTAAGAAAAAACTATAGGTTTTAGAGTAAGATCGCTGACCGTTAATCCAAGAATTACTGATGGATTGATTAGGTCCCCCGAGCACTCGGAATCCCTCAAAGCTAGGCGGCTCAAAATTATCCCCGTCTTGATTCATCTCAAAATCAATCCGCAAACGTTCGTTCAGTCCCAGTTTCTTTTTGCTGACTTTGGCCGTAAATTCGACTTGTGCCCCCAGACTCAAGGGGATCATCAAAACAAAGGCATAAAAAACCCATTTCACCATCACACGCATATTACCAATCCTTTTCACGTTTTACTTTGGCCCCTTTGGCTTTTTGTAAGTTCATCTTGTCCTGCACCTTTTGCTCTTCATTATTCATGGCTTCGAGCAAGTTTTTTACCTGCTGTGGCGAGAGCTGACCAGGTTTTGGTTGTTGAGGGTTCTGGTTCTGATTTTGATCATTAGGTTTTTGATTCTTTCCTTGCTCATCGCCTTGTTGATCTTTTGGATCTTGCTGATCCTTTCCCTGATCTTGTTGGTCTTGATTGTCCTGATTCTCGTCGTTTTGATCGTTTTGATTCGGATCATTTTGGTTCTCCCCATCTTGATCTTGCTGATCTTGTTGGTTCTGATCTTCTTTTTCCTCTTGATCCTTTTTATCGTCTTTGTTTTCGTCTGGAGGGGGCGGGTTTTTTTCTAAAAGGTCTTGTGCTACGGCCAAATTATACCGACTTTCATCATCGTCTGGGTTACTGCGCAAAGCATCTTTATAAGCCTCAACCGCCTCCTGATACATTTTCTCCTTCATAAAAGCATTACCCAAATTGTGAAAGGCCCGGTGTTTGTGTTCGTAAGAATCCGCGTCTCTGGCCGCCTGTTTAAAACGAAATAAGGCTTCCTTGTTTTGCCCTCGCAGGTGGTATTCGTTCCCTAGATTAAAGGCGCCGTTCTCACGCTCTCCTAAGGCCAAAGCCTTGCGATAATCCGCCTCCGCATCGGCAAAATCGCCCTCTGCCAAGTGCGTCGCCCCGCTGGACAATGCGGTTTGAGCCTCTGGCGCAAGAGGGGCTTGCAAAGCGGGGTCCTCCTGTGCCGCGAGCCACTGAGGCTGCAGCGTGGTTGCAAAAATCACAGCTAACAAAATGATCTGTCTCATCGCGATTCTAATCCTCATCACTTTGTTCATTAAACAAATTTAATTTTTTTAACCATTTGGTTTTGCGCTCAAGCATGAATGAGTCCGCCAATAATAAAACCAGGGCCAAAACCAAAAACCATTGAAATTGGTCTTTAAAATCGGTAAACTGCTTGGATTCAAACTCCGTCTTGTCCATAGCATTGAGTATGTCCTGAACCTGAGCGACTACTTCTTTGGTCTGAGTCCCGTCAATATACTTTCCTTGTCCCCATTCAGCAATATTTTGCAAATTCTGGGCATTGAGTTTGGTGATGACCTGATTGTTGTCTTGGTCTCTTTTGTAATACTGCAAAATTCCGTTGCGTTTTATCGGTATCGGCGCTCCAGCCGAGCTGCCCACCCCAATAGTATAAATTTGAATACCCGACGCGACGGCGGCCGCAACCGCATCCTGATCTTGTTCTTGATGGTCCTCGCCGTCGCTCACGATAAACAGAACACGATTGGTCTGTTCTTGGTCATTGTAATACGTCTTGGATAAATTGATGGCTTCATTGATGGCCGTCCCTTGAGAGGAGACCATATCGGTATTCATGTTGTTTAAAAATAACTTGGCGGAAGCAAAATCAGTCGTGATGGGTACTTGTGGAAAAGCACTACCGGCATATCCGATAACCCCTACGCGATCCCCGACCAGATTGTTTATGATTTGCGTGACCAATTGCTTAGATTTCTCGAGACGATTGGGGGCCACATCCTCGGCGAGCATACTTTTGGAAACGTCGACCGCAAAGACAACATCTACCCCTTGACGGGTCACGGTTTCAATCTTGGTTCCCAGTTTTGGATTGACCAAAGCGATAATTAAAGCGGCGATACATAAGGCCCAAACAATAAATTTAATCCATGACTTGATCAAAGACTGGTTTGGCCCTAAACGATCTAGTGCTCTTTTGGAAAAAAACTTTTTCTGTACGGATTTTTGCCAAAAGACGCGCCACAAAAACAGGCCAAGTGCCACGACGAGTATCGTGAGTCCATAGAAGTATATAGGTTCCTCGAGCTGATACATCAAATAAAACTTTTAAAAAGGGTTTGACGCATTAAAAACTCAAAAAGCAATAAGCCAATTGCCGCCAAAATAAGGGGGCGGTATCCTTCGTCGTACTGCTGATATTTAAACTCTTCCACTTCAGTTTTCTCAAGCTTATTGATTTCATCGTAAATCTCGCCAAGCTTGGAATTATTGGTCGCCCGGAAATATAGACCTCCTGTGGTTTGGGCTATTTCTTGAAGCAATGCCTCATCGATTTCCACAGGCACTTTACCATATTGAAACTGGCCATTTGGTCTCATGCCCACAGGAGAAAGGGCTAGTCCATTAGAGCCAAGGCCAATGGTATACACTTTAATGCCAAATTCTACGGCCAATTCACTGGCCGTACGCGGATCAATAAAGCCAGAATTATTGACGCCATCGGTCAGTAAAATTATCACCTTACTTTTTGCACGACTCTCTTTAAGTCGGTTTACTGCAGTGGCCAATCCCATCCCAATAGCGGTTCCTCCTTCAATAATGGTATTGTACTCAATAGATTTCAAAGCGGATAAAACTAGAGTTTTGTCACTGGTCAAGGGCGTTTTGGTATAGCTTTCACCCGCATACTCTACTAATCCCAATCGATCATTAGGACGGCTGTTGATAAATCGACCGGCCACTTCCTTTAACGCTTCCAATCGGTTTGGGGTTAAGTCACGGGCCAGCATACTCGCTGAAACATCGATGGCCATGACAATATCAATTCCTTTTGAGGTTTTAATCCGAGTACTTTGGTCCACATATCTAGGACGTGCCAAGGCAATAATAATCAACACCAGGGCCCCAATGCGCAGCACCCACAAAAAAGACTTTGCCAAAGACCAAAAGTTATTGCTTCGATCTGCAGTGTTTAAAGCAGACATTTTCCATTCAGCATTGTGTCGGCGCCGGCTATACCAAAACCAAAAGACCATTACTGGTACAAGAGCCAATAACCAAAACCATTCAGGCGAGACAAATTCAAAAGTTCTTGTCATGGCGTCTCAGGTTTTTGATCGGTCTGTGGAATTTCCAAAGACACCGAATTAATGATCCGTTCTTTTAATCCTTGGGCAAATCGATCATCATCAACAAAGGCCACCATAACCGTTTGTATCCCGCCTTGCTGGTCAAAAACCAGGAGTTCGTATTGATGAGATTCGTTTCCTACTTGGCCTGAAGCATTCGCCACATAAAAACTGCCATAAGCCCTGATTCCTTTTATCCCCTCAGGAGTTTCAAAGGACTCATCTTTTACAATAAGAGTGCTTGCGCCCTGCTCCTCTAATAAAACCAGAGATCGGTTTAACGCCATGGCGATATTCCAATTCTCCTGGGGCTGGGTTTGGGTAGAGGTTACCGCGACATAAAACTCGTCCTCTAGGGTAAAGGCCTCAAATATGGCCGTACCCCGCGCTGAGAGACTGTCTTGATCAGGATGGTTATAGATTTTACGCACCAAGATCTCAGGAGATTCCAAGATTACAGCGGGCACCCCATATTCACTTTTATACCAACGGCCTTCAGCCAAATCGCGCATTTTATTGCCAAAAATCTGGTCTTTAGCCTCTTGTGGCCCGACATAAAAGACATAAGCTACCCCAGCCGTTAACAAGGCAGCCATAGAATAAATCCATTGGCGTTTGCGTTTTTGACGTGCTCGTAATGCGGCTCTAGCCGCTGCATCTAATGCCGCTTGTTCATCTTCGGGTTCGGGCTCAGGAATACTTGCCTTTAAGGCCTCAACAATTGTTCCTGCCTGAGCAAAATCCTCTTGCCACTGCGCTTCGGTGACATTGGCCTTGGCAAATTTGATCAAATCAGCGCGACGCAAAATCTGACCGAGTGCGTTAATGGTTTCTATTTTTATATCAAAATGATCCCCTAATCTGTGCAACTCCAGTCGGTCTAATAACTCATCTGTAGTGCTTTCTAAGGCTCGTGAATCGATTTCACGGTGGATATATGTTTTGAGAACATCGGTGAGCTCAGTGTACAATCCTTTAAATCCAATCTGCTGCAACGATTCATGGGCGCTGAGCTTTTCAAGCCGTTGACTCGCCTCTTGATATGGGGGAAGTGGCGGTGGCGGTGGCGCCTGCTCCTGGGACTTTTTTCTGCGCCACCACCAAAATAGGGCGGTGAGTAATACTGCGCCAAACAGGGCTAACCAAGGCCAAATCGGACCGCTTTGCAACGGAACTTGGGCGGAAGGTTTAATTGCAAAAATTTGTTGTTGGGTCGTATCTACGGGAATGGTCAATACGGCGACATTGAACTCGGGCGTATCAAAGGCACTGTCGTTAATCATTACCCTCTGCTTACCCAGACTATGATAACCAGAATCAAATTGGGTTAAACCGTATTTCTTTAGAAGTTGCCAGCGGCGTCTATTGCTCGGGTCTCTCAAGGTATCCACAGCGTAGCTTCGGATCACTTCAAAGGCACCAAAAGATTTGCCTTCGGGAAACATAACAAAATCCGTACTGTCTGCTTGTACCTGAATTAAAAACTCAAGTTCTTCACCAATCCGCATTTGGGTGGTGTCCACAGAGGCCTTCACCTGAGCATTCACGCTTTTTCCGCCCTTACGCTCTGTTTTTAAAATAGCCCAAAAGCTTTTTGACATAACTTTCCTGCAAACTACAATCAATAGTTCCTGCGCCACATTTTGAAAAGGCCTCCTGAAAGTCAGTCACCCTTTTCTGATAGGCCAAATGATGATTTCGTCGTACTGTTTTACTGCCCGTATGGATCAGGCGCCGCTCCCCCGTTTCGCGGTCAAGCATTTCAACCATCCCTAAATTAGGGAGGGCCGCCTCGCTTTGATCGTATACGCGAATCCCTGTGACATCGTGCTTACGTGCCGCAATGCGCAATGGCGAAAGGAATGGAGCGCTGATAAAATCTGAAAGCACAAAAACAATCGCCTTTTTTTTCATCACCGAGGTCAAATATTTCAGTGCAGCCCCGATATCTGTCTTTTTGCCATGAGGTTTAAATTCCAACAGTTCTCGAATAACACGCAAAACGTGTGATTTACCCTTTTTAGGCGGAATGAATAATTCAATTTGATCGGTAAATAAGATTAAGCCTATTTTATCGTTGTTTTGCAAGGCCGAAAAGGCAAGGGTCGCCGCAATTTCTGTGAGCATTTCCCCTTTAAATTGCTCTTGAGTCCCGTAAAACTCGGACTGACTCACATCGACCATCAGCATGAGGGTAAGCTCGCGCTCTTCTTCAAACACCTTTACAAAGGGTTCATTATAACGTGCAGTAACATTCCAATCTATAGCCCGAATATCGTCTCCGTATTGATAAGACCGCACCTCGCTAAAAGTCATTCCGCGGCCCTTGAAGGTAGAGTGGTACTCTCCTCCAAACACGTGGTCACTTAACCGCCGTGTTTTGATCTCTATGGCACGAACTTTTTTTAAGAGGGTCTTTGTATCCACAATACTGGAATTTAGACTACAGTTTAATTATTTGATTATTTAATTGAATCGCTCAATAAGGCTTTTCCTTTATTCCCTAATGATAAGGGAGGGCTTAAGGGACTTCGATTACATCAACGATTCGATGAATCAAGGCCACAGAGGTTACCTCTTCAGCTTCAGCTTCGTAAGTAATACCGACTCGGTGACGCAATACATCGTCAACTACCGCGCGGACATCCTCTGGAATAACATAACCTCTACCTTTTATAAACGCATAACTCTTCGCCGCAAGCGCCAGGTTGATGCTTCCGCGCGGGGATGCGCCATAGCTAATCAGGGGTTTTAAATCGGATAAATTATAGTCCTCGGGGCGACGTGTCGCGAAAATAATATCTAGAATATAGCGCTCTATTTTCTCGTCCATGTATACTTGTCGTACCGCGTTTTGAGCTTTTTTAATTTGGCTGAGTGTAACCACAGGCTTTACAGATTCTAAGCCTCCATTTAAATTCTGTCGAATGATGAGTTGTTCCTCTGCTATCGCCGGGTAATCGATAACCGTCTTAAGCATAAAACGGTCCACCTGAGCCTCAGGAAGGGGATAGGTTCCTTCTTGTTCTATAGGGTTTTGTGTGGCCATAACCAAAAATGGTTGGTCCAGTTTAAAGGTCTCATCCCCTATGGTCACTTGGTGTTCCTGCATGGCTTCAAGCAAAGCAGATTGAACTTTAGCCGGAGCACGGTTGATCTCATCGGCCAGCACGAAGTTGGCAAAGATGGGCCCTTTTTTAATGCTAAAATCATTGGTTTTGATATTGTAAATCATCGTTCCAATGACATCTGCAGGCAATAAATCCGGGGTGAATTGTACCCGACTAAAGGAGCCTTTTACCGCCTTTGAAAGTGTGTTTATTGCCAAAGTCTTTGCCAGTCCGGGAACCCCTTCAAGGAGTATATGCCCCTGAGACAATAAGCCGATGAGTAGGCGCTCAATCATGTGTTTTTGGCCAACAATAACCTTGTTCATCTCCTGCGCGAGCAAATTAACTAAAGCGCTCTCTCGCTCAATCATTTCGTTGAGCATTCCTAAATCCTGTGGGTTCTGTTTAGATTCCATAACTACATCCTTCCATTAAAAAAGACCGAACAGTTTAGATCGATCTTAAATTTCACGTCGCAAATTGATGATAATTCATCAATTGCCTTGTTAATAATTGGTTAAAAAATACGATAAATAAAGGGCTTGGCAGAGATTTATCCCCAATAAAATGTCTAATTTTAAAATAAACTTTTTGTCATGAAAAATTCATTCTCTTCGGTTATTGTTGGGTGCATGGATTGGGGCTCTTGGCGCCGAAATTTTGATACCTCTGAAATGACAGAGCTCATTCAAGAGAGTGTTTCCCTAGGACTCACAAGCTTTGATCACGCAGATATTTATGGCGATTACACTGTGGAAGAACAATTCGGTAAGGCCCTCGATAACGCCAAAGTGTCTCGACAAGATCTTCAAATTATAAGTAAATGTGGCATACAATACGCCTGTGAAGCACGACCACACACAGTAAAACACTATCAATACGATACAGCCTATATCATCGAGAGCGCAGAGCGATCTATTGAACACTTGCGCTGCGACTATTTAGATCTTTTCTTATTACATCGTCCAAGCCCATTGATGCGTCCTGAAGCGGTGGCCGAAGCGGTAAGCACGCTTAAAGCGCAGGGGAAAATCAAAGCCTTTGGGGTCTCCAACTTCACCCCGAGCCAAACCGCATTAATTGCGTCAAAAACGGAAATCGCTGTGAATCAAATTCAATGCTCTTTAACACATTTGAGTCCTTTTTTTGATGGTAGTCTTGACCATATGATGACCCAAGGAATTCAGCCTATGGCTTGGAGTCCAATCGGCAAAGTTTTTAAAGATAAAAGCGACGCTACCTACCGAATCCATGCGGTTCTTAATCGATTGTGCGAACAATATCAAGCCACTAAAGATCAACTCGTCTTGGCTTGGCTCATGACCCATCCCTCGGGGATTATTCCCGTGGTGGGGACTACCCAAAAAGAACGCTTAGCGACTGCGGCCAAAGCAGCCGAAATCAACCTTTCAGAAATCCATTGGTTCGAGCTTTTAGTTGCCAGTCAAGGCCATAAAGTCCCTTAATTTTTTATCAAAATATGACACGACTCTTAGACAAGACCGCTTTAATCACCGGAGCCACTTCAGGCATTGGGCTCGCAACGGCAAGAGCACTCGCTCAGGAAGGTTGTCGGTTAATTATTGCCGGCAGAAGACAAGAGCGATTAACGGCCTTAACACAAGAATTAAAAACTTTGGTTCCTGTTCATGCCCTTAATTTTGACGTCCGTGATAAGACGCGTGTTTTCGATCTCTTGGGCCATCTGCCGTCTGACTTTAAACAGGTAGACATTTTGATCAACAATGCCGGTAATGCCCATGGCCTGGATTCAATTCAAGAGGGGGATCCTGATGATTGGGATGCCATGATTGACATAAACGTCAAAGGTCTTTTGTATGTTTCAAAGGCCATAATCCCGGGAATGATTGAGCGGAATTCAGGTCATGTCATCCATATTGGCTCCACTGCGGGTAAAGAAGTCTATCCGAAAGGCAATGTTTATTGTGCCAGCAAGCATGCCGTTGACGCACTTAATCACGCTATGCGTATCGACCTCAACGGAAAAGGAGTTAAAGTCAGTGCGATTCATCCTGGTATGGTCGAAACTGAGTTTAGTCAGGTTCGTTTTAAAGGAGATACTGCACGGGCAGACCAAGTTTACAAGGGGTTTACGCCACTGCATCCTGAGGATATCGCAGAGATTATCGTTTTTGCCCTCAATAGGCCGGCCCATGTGAATATAGCAGACCTTACGGTCATGTGTCTCGATCAAGCCTCGAGTACCATCGTCAACAAAACAACGCTCTAATGGCTCAATATGTTATTGGTGACATTCACGGGGGAAATCGCGCACTTACCCAACTTTTAGAGCGCGTGCCGATTAGACCGAATGATCAGCTCATTTTTTTAGGCGATTACCTGGATGGTTGGTCTGAGGGGCCTGAAGTCATTGATGCATTGATTGCTCTTTCAAAACAATATAATTGCCGTTTTATCCGTGGCAACCACGATGCCCTTTGCTTGGATTATTTAAAACATGGTAAGGCCCCACAGCAATGGGTGATGCATGGCGGGCAAAGTTCAATAGAGGCCTATAAGCGTGGTACTTCAGAGCAGATTGATCGTCATATTACGTTCTTGGAACGCCTTGAAAATTTTATCGAAATAGAAGACTGCTTATTTGTCCATGCTGGATTTTCTCATCCAAAAGGGCCCCAGGAAGAATTTCACGCCCACCTGGTTTACTGGGACCGAAGTCTCTGGGAAACCGCCAGAGCAGCACATGAATTAAACAATCAGGATTCCTGGCAATACCCCGAACGACTTAAATTGTATCGAGAAATATATATTGGCCATACCCCTGTTCAGCGTATCGGAGCTTCGACTCCTTTTCGCGCTTCTAATGTCTGGAATGTAGATACAGGAGCCGCTTTTGGCGGGGCGCTGAGTGCAATCAATACGGCGACCAAAGAATTCTGGCAAAGCGATTCACTGCCGAGTCTTTACCCGGATGAACTCGGGCGTCAAGCTTGAAACAACCTATAAATCGAACTTAATCCCTTGGGCTAACGGCAATTCTGTAGTGTAATTGATGGTGTTGGTTTGACGGCGCATATAGACTTTCCAGGCATCACTACCAGATTCTCGACCCCCTCCAGTTTCTTTTTCACCACCAAAGGCGCCCCCAATTTCAGCACCTGAAGTGCCAATATTGACATTGGCAATACCACAATCACTTCCGGCATGACTCAAAAATAACTCAGCCTCTCTGAGATTGTTAGTCATAATGGCGCTTGAAAGCCCCTGTGCTACGCCATTTTGTTGGGCGATCGCATTTTCTACACCGCCAGAATACTTCATCAGATAAAGTATGGGCGCAAAAGTTTCATGCTGAACGATTTCATAATGATTCTCCGCCTCAGCAATGGCAGGCTTAACATAACATCCACTTTCGTAACCTGGTCCATCTAGGGTCCCTCCTGGGACCAAAAGAGAACCGCCTTCAGCGACTACTTTTTCCAAAGCGGCCTCATACATCGCAACAGCGTCTTTATCGATTAAAGGACCGACGTGATTGTTTTGATCGAGAGGATTTCCTATGCGCAATTGCTGATATGCACTAGCCAAAGCCTCTTTTACTTGATCATAGATGGATTCGTGAATAATCAAACGACGCGTTGAGGTACAACGTTGTCCACAAGTCCCTACAGCACCAAAGACTGCGCCGATGACGGTCATTTTAATGTCGGCATCTGGCGTCACAATAATCGCGTTGTTTCCTCCGAGCTCAAGAAGACTGCGTCCTAATCGCTCAGCAACCGTTTGGGCTACGATTTTACCCATACGGGTAGATCCTGTAGCAGAAACCAAAGGAATACGTTTGTCTTGGGTCATCATTTGACCCACCTTATAGTCTCCGTTTATGAGGCAAGACAGGCCTTCTGGTAAATTGTTCTTGGCAAAGACAGAGGCGGCAATATTCTGACATGCGATCCCACAAAGCGGGGCTTTTTCAGACGGCTTCCACACACAGACATCACCACAAATCCAAGCCAGTGCAGTATTCCAACACCAAACGGCTACAGGAAAGTTAAAGGCAGATATAATTCCTACAATCCCTAGTGGATGATATTGATCGTACATGCGGTGTCCAAAACGCTCACTATGCATGGTAAACCCATGTAATTGACGCGAAAGCCCCACAGCAAAATCACAGATGTCGATCATTTCTTGAACCTCCCCTAAACCTTCTTGCAAGCTTTTTCCCATTTCATAAGACACAAGCTGCCCTAGTGGCTCTTTTAAACGGCGCAACTCCTCCCCAAACTGACGGACAATTTCCCCGCGTTGTGGTGCTGGTTTAATTCGCCATTGTTTGAAGGCCTCCGATGCAGTTTCCATTACCTTAGCGTAATCCTCCTGCGTAGTCACAGAGACTTTTCCAATTAAATCACCATTTACAGGAGAATGTGAGGCAATAAACTGGTCTGAACCAAACCAAGTGTTTCCCGTTGAAGTTCCTTGATTTTCTTGCGCAACACCAAGTTGTTTGAGCACCGCTTGAATATCGACTGTTGTGGTAGTGTTTGTCATGGTCGTCAATTAAAATTTGTGCAAAAGTACAATAATCTCTATCCAAGGCCAATGCCGACGGTCAATATATCATCTTTTGACGTATGAACCGCTGTGGATTCGCCC
>RFXU01000160.1 GCA_009921505.1 Flavobacteriaceae bacterium | reverse complement strand
CTTATGGACATTTACGATGAATTAGATGAAGAAGATCAAGAATACTTAGATGGTTTGAAATAATGGAAGATATTTTAGTAAACATATTGACATTTTGTGCCGGGTGGGTTTTAAAACAACCACGTACCCTGGCCAAAAGTATTATTGGTGCATTTTCTAAGAAGAAATAATGAATACCGATATTTGGTTAATTTTAGGGCCGTTGGCTATTGCCGTTACCGGCTGGTTTATTGGTATGGAAATTAAACGCCTAAGAAACCAGGTAGATCAACTATTGGAAAACCAAAAGGAAATGGCCGTTCAAATAGCCCGGTTAGAAGCAAAAATAAAATGATCTCTAATGTACTGTTAGTAGGTTTTTCGTGGCCAGGGTTTTGTACCCTGGCTTTTTTTTTATATTAGACCAAACGAAAAACTATTAACAATATGAAAAAGTATGATCTATTAGCTGTTACTCAAATACTTGAGGATAGCGAAAAGTGGCTCGGACATTATTACGAGCAGTACCCCCACCTTTTTGCAGTGTACCACTATGTACCGGCCCACCCCTATGGTAAAGTGGCCAAAGTGGTTATTCCTTTATTACCAGGCGGCGGCCGTAAGCCCGATTTGAATAAGCCCTGGTTAGGAAAGATCGTAACCGAAGATTATGGTTTAGTAACGATCCAATATAAACCCCTGGGATCACGCGCCAGTTTTGAAGCGTTTGCCCAATGGTTATATATTTTCGTTACTGATCCGGAACGGTTAATGCTGGTGGGCGATGTTGAACAATAAGCATATGTACGAAGTACACGTGATTTGGGCCTGGGCGTTTGATGGAATATCAAACGACCAGGTCAAAATGCTCGTGATGGAAAACTATATACGTGAATTAGAATATAGCGATCCAGTTTCGGCCCAGGAATTAAGTATTTTAGTGTATCTACAAACCCCAAGGCAAACACGTTTTGGGGATCAACTTAAATTATCTATTGACAATGAACCGGAAATTAGAATTTGATGCCCAGTTACGCCCGACCTCAAAAACATTTGTACCAAAGGCAAAGATTGTCAGTAGGAAATGCAAATGGGCCAATAAAGGGAAAAACGGCGAACTGTTTTTTACGGTTACAATGAGTGTAAGTAAATTTATCCCTGGTGGTAATGAGGAAACGCCAACTGGCTTTATTGACATTAAGATGGGCCAGTACAATACCCTAAAGATCAATACCAGGGATTTCGTAGAATTTAGCGAAGCGGTCAAAACTTTATACGAATTTGTAAACAAACACAAAGGCGAACTCAATGAAGTGATCAATACCGAACTGGATAAGTACATGGAACACCAGTACAAAAAACTTGAAATGCTAAAATTCCTTCAAAAGTAACTCCAAACACCCCTAACCTATTTAAGCCCCTCTAAGGGGCTTTTTTTATGCCTTATATATACTTACACCACCCCACACTCAATACACCCTTAGAAACGCTTATATGCATTCCTGGGCTATTGTTTACATTAGATAATAATGATGAAAACTTAGATGTGTAGAATTACACCCTTTGATATAACTGTTATAAAATATAATTGATATTATGATATATCAAAGGCCGGGGCCATATTTTTTTGTTTGGGATAGGGTTGTTTAATAGGTTTAGGGAAAATCAAACTGCAAATACGGTGGTTTCATTTTCCGTAATGCCTATATTTAGGGTATGAAAATGAAGATCCCGTATAGAAACATAGCCCACACGGTCGAAATGATGGGCAAACAAATAGAAGCCAGTATTGATTTTGCTAATGATTTTGTGCCTATTGATACTGATCCTAAAGAACTATTTTGGATTTTACGCCAAAACACCACGTATAAAAACGATCCCCCTGGCGTTGAACTCCTACAAAGTATGCCCAGTATGTTTGAAGATAACTATTGGGGCATTCCTGGTGCTGGGGATTGCGATTGTTTTACAATTAGTGCCGTGGCGTGTTGTTTGGTGGCCGATATTCCGTGTAGAATAGTGATCGTAGGGAATAACAGTGAAGCCCCCAGCCACGTATACGCAGAAGTTTTGGACAATGGAAAGTGGACACCGTTTGATTTAGTGAACCCTTACTACGGACAAACAAAACCGTATGCCTTTAAAAAGATTATTAACGTATATTAGACACACTAATTAGTTTGAATATGTATTTACAGTTACACGATGGCCCAACAATGGCCAGTGCGCGATACCCACGAACTCCGGATCTAAGGTTGCCTGATGCGGCTAAGGTCAGCAATAGACAAATTTTATTCCAGGCGATTGATGAGGGCGGCAATTATGCAGTCAAGCAACTGGAAAAAGCCAAGGCAAAACAAAACACCCAGGAAGATTTACCTACTCTAAGTTTAGACAACCTTGAGGAACTTGAGGAACTGTTAGATGAAAATGATGGAACTATGGGCAAATGGTGGGTAGATGTGGCCCTTTTTATTGCTAAAAACTTTAAAGCGATCCTGGATTTTCTAAAAAACTTTGCTAAGACCGTTCAATTATACAAGATTAATAATAAGATCCAGGATTACTACGATATAAACCAGTACAGTTTCCAGCAGTTAAACGAAATGACACCCCAGCAAATTGATGGCCAGTTAAAATTAATTAGCGGCGATCTATTGAATGCTACGGCCGAAAAACGTGAAGTCGATGCTATTTCGTTATCGCGCATGAGCCAAGTGTACCAACAACGCAAGGCGATGTTGCCTATTATTGATCAACGCACAATGCTATTAATTGGCGGTGGGCTTTTGGCCTACCTATTTTTCAAAAACAAGTGATGGAAGAAATTGTGCTAATTGCCCTGGGGATCTATTTGTTGCGTAAGGGCGGCGTACCGGATTATAAGTCGTTGCCCAGTGGCCCGGAATTGTGGGATCTTATATTGATCGCAAATGGTCAGCAAGGCCAACCCAAAGGCCCGGATCATTTAGTATGCCCCTGGTTATGGAAAAAACGCCCGGCGATTTTCAATGTAGTGCCGATTAATTCAAAAAGCCGCGACAACTGGCTAAACTTGTGTGATCTTTGGCGCGAGATCCGATCCCTTGGTTTAGATATTGAAAAATACCAGGCACAAATACCAACTGGCAAAGAAGAAGATGTAACGCAACTGGAACAACTAATTAAAAACGCAAAGAACCGCCAGGCGTTTCTATTAAAGGAAACAAAACGTATTGCAGATATTCAAAAACGTACTGAGGCCTTATACCAGCGATCGTTACAAAACACGTTTAGTGAAAATGAGATCAAAGATTTTTATTTGAAGCGTAAAAGTGAAATTGAACAAGGTATTTGGCCGAAAAACGATACCCAGGTAGTGCCGATTGTTAGCCCGGCTGGTGGTGGGCGTGATCGTAAGGCCATTGATCGCGGCCCTATTGATCCAGGAAACGGCGTAGTACAAATGGGTACTAAGTACGATCGCGACTGGCTAAACAAAAATCCAAGTGGTTATGACATGCCCTGGTATAAGGCAGATAAAAAACGTATTGCCGCGCCCCCTGGTAAGCGTGTCAGCTCAACTGGAAACGTATATTATGAATACCGGATCAACCGTAGCGATGAACCAGGAAAAAACATTTAATCAAGACATTAATTTTTTTTTTATATATTTAACTCAACTTTAAAAACAAAAACTTATGCCTGTTCGTAGAAGAACTACCCGTAAAGCCCCAGTACGTCGTCGTCGTCGTCGTTCTATGGGCCAAAAAGTAACGGCCGCCAAAGTAAACGCGGCTACAATGACTGCCGTGAAAGCCGGTTTAGGCGGCGTGATCGCAAGTGCATTGACTAATACCCTGGGCAACCAGGTAAGCCCAGGATTTGCGCCTTACACTGGTTTGGCCGGATCTATTGCAACCTCACTATTTTTCAAGCAACCCGAAATTGCGGCTGGTATGGCCGGATACGCTGGGCCTAAAGTCCTTTCATCTCTACCAGGTGTAGGTGGATTTTTAGCCGGTGGTGGTGCGTACAGTGGTGTAGCGGATAATATGTATTTGCAAGAAGGTGCAAGTAGTGATGTTTATGCCTCGAACTATACATTGGCTGGTTATGACATTCCAGGGCTTTAATAGTATTAATCTTTAATTTGTAGAATATGTCTATTTCAGCTCAAGATAAAATAATGCACGTAGCGAATAAACTTGGTCTTTCAAGTTTAAAGTATATGCAAGCCTCGACTGGGGCAGTTTACGATGGAATTAATACAACCTCGGCAAGTTTTGAATTTTTTTCTAACGCTTCCCAGCGCACGAACCCGGCAATTACCAATATTAATGACAACCGCTTTGAAGTAAATGAAGCGTTGTTAGTTGAAACTATTGGTTTTTACACGTTTCAAGGTTCGGGTTCAAGTGCTACAATAAACTTAGGTAGTCCTGGTGATGCA
>RFXU01000159.1 GCA_009921505.1 Flavobacteriaceae bacterium | reverse complement strand
TATCGCGCGTTACGCTAATCTTTTCAGCAGCCTGTCTTGCGCTCATCATAATTTTTCCATTGTTGTTATAGTTTTTCCCCTTCCACTCAAGTAAAAACCAAGTAAGAAGCGCCTGCGCTGCTGAACCAAGTGCGCGATAAGCGTCATTGTCTAACAACGATAGTGGCACAGGCGCGAATTTCCCTTGTGGGTCACCATATGACTTTTTCTTCTTTCTACTCATGGATTGGATGATCCATCTCAGCAACATGGTTTATGCGGGACGGTAATTTATAGTCGATAACTCCTGTGACCCCCGAATAACGCGCTGTTAGGTTTTCCCATGAGGTATGGAAGCTGAGACCAGCCCAATGCCCTTTATTCAAATTGGCAGACGTGCGCTGCTGAAAAACCCACTGGAGGTTATGGCGGCAGCGGATGACCCGCTGCCTTGAGTTAAGTATGGCCAC
The DNA here is from genome assembly GCA_009921505.1 of Flavobacteriaceae bacterium. GTDB lineage: Bacteria > Bacteroidota > Bacteroidia > Flavobacteriales > Flavobacteriaceae > BACL21. Next base: position 4,050 of record RFXU01000159.1, on the reverse strand, counting down.
AACCAAAGCATATTCGTCTGCGGTTTCATTGAGGCAGCGACTAGTCATCAGTGGCTTCCTGACTTTGCTTTAACGCTTGATCTACCGCATCCTCATCCCAGTAAATTCTTCCACCTAGCCTAATCAAAGGCGGTAGCCTTCCAATTGCAACATCACGGTAAATAGTTGATCTACTACGTCCGCCCAGTTTTGACGAAAGTTCATTTAGCGAAAGGTATTTCATGGTGCTTCATCCTTCACAGAAGTTAGAGATGAGACATCATTTACCATTAAGATTTTGATCTTTGATTGGGGGAAAATATTTCCCCCCCCTTGACAGACGCGAAACTTACAAACTTTTTTTATACTCTTGCAGCTTTTCATAAACTTTAAGCGATTCATTAAAGCTGGTAATGCGAACATCGTTTTCTATTACAAAATCACGAATGATTGATGGCACGCTCAAGGGCCGCCAATGATGCATTCCACCTACCTCAGGCCATACAATTTTTTCACCACGAAGTTGAAAAATTGCAGCTAAAATTAGAAATTTGCTCAACAGTTCTACATCGCAAGATTGGGTAAAAACCGTTTTTTGCTCACCAACAGAGAGACCATCAAATGCCGCCCAAAAATGAACGACATTTTTATAGTTTTTGAACTGTTTTCTAAGTGTTGCTTCATCTGCAATCAATATTTCTCCAAATTGATTGCGCTTTGTTTGGGCAAGTTCTGCGACTACCCAAACTGCTTTTCTAAATTCAATTTTACCGTCCTCATCGAAGCGGTTTAACATCTGTTTATAGACTTGTCCGTGCAACCTTGCTTGATTAGCCCGCTTTATCAGCCGTTTGTTAGCCTCTTGAGCGATATTTGAAAATCCTTTCTGCGAAAGTTTTTGTTGCCTCTCAAGTTCATCAAACATGAGTGACGCTAACGCTTCTGCCTCTCTTACATCATCTGGAAAGCATAAATAACACCGCATCCATGCAAAAGCTGCGTGTTTTCTTGGTGTATTATCGATGTCAAGAATTGGTAATTCTTCCATGATAGAAAATCCGTTTTTACCGTTCAGGATGTGGTTAAAAATTGCGCCCAGCTTTGCATCAACACTTTTCTTTTTTCAAAAAAATCTTCACGTTGATATGACCTTGATGCTTTGTTGCCTACAGCATGTGCCAAACATGTTTCAGCCACTTCATAGGGTGCATCTGTTGCTTCAGCTAACCAACCGCGCAATGACGATCTAAACCCATGAGGTCTCTCATTCATACCTCTTCTGCTCATATATCTAATCATGGTTGCATCAGAAATGACTCCTTTCCTCACGCTAGGAAAAAGAAAGCCATCCTTGCTTAAACCTTCAGCTTTTCTGATTACGCGAAGTGCTTCATTTGAAAGCGGCACTCTAAAACTTTGAGTTTCATTTTTCTTGCCTTTCATCAGCTCCGCAGGAATTGTCCAAATGTCATCGCAAATCTGATCTATCTGGATATTTCGTAAGGGCTTAGACCTAACACCCGTTAAAATCAGAAGTTTCATAGCATTTTCAGTGACATTACTGTCTCTCAGAGACTGATAAAAGGGAGGGAGATCACGCCAGTGAATAGCTGGTATATTGATAGTCTTATGATTTTGTTCACCAAGTAATTGACGGGCTTTGGCAATTAGATGGGGATCAACATCTAATCCTAGCGCTGACGCGTGGCGAAAACATATGCCCAGTCTCGTCAATGCTTTTTCTGCAGTTACCGCTTTAAAATGCCAGATGGGTAGCAACGTGTCACGAATATCAATCTGGCTTATTTGTGTGATTGGAATATCGCCTAACCGCGGAAGAATATGATGAAGTATTGGTGAAAACCATCTTCCATCTTTTCCGTCACCTTTAAGCTGAGCCTTCCTAATCGCATATGTGTCAGCCGCCACATCTTTCAAAAGGTGCATGTTTTGCTGAGCTACTCTCTCCAAACGTTGTCGCTCATTAATTGGATCAATTCCCTTACGAACCAAAGCCCTCCATTCATCAGCAATTGTTCGGGCTTCTTTTAATGTTACCGAAGGGAATGCTCCCAGACCCATTTCTCTTCTTCGCTTATGAATAACAAATCGGAAAAACCACTTACCAGAACCATTCAAGTTTTTTACGAACCATAAACCATCGCCATCGCAATATTTTCCTGCAGCGCAGTTTTTTAACAACTGAGAAGTTAGTTTCTTGGATAGCCTCAACATCAGTCCACCTTACAGTCCACCCCGTAAAGTTAACATAGATTGATAAATCATGGAATATCATGAGATACTAATAATTGTTTTATTACTATATTTCAAAGCCTTATAATGCTTCATGAATAACCAAGCAGTAACATTTCAATCCTACTCAGCAGCACCAGTTTTCCAGAGTTTTAAATTACGCGGATCGACTGTCGACAGGGCACTGAAACACGGCCGTCTCGATCAGATCGGCATGAAGACCCGAGATGAAACCTGTTGAAACGACATGTCACCCAAATGTTGGCGATACCTCTTGTCGAAGCAACTTTAGCGCGGTAGAGGCAACATCAGCCGTGTTATTGTCATGGTCAAGATCAGGTGTGAGTGGGAAAAATAGTTGTTCGATTATTCCTGCGTGCGATTTGCTGACAAGGGCACCAGTATCAGCCTGAAGCTGCGCATGATCGATCTTAATCTGTGCGACTTTTTCGAAATCAAGCGCATCCGAATACCTTACAACCCCCGGCAAACTGCCATACCATGCTGCACCAAAGACCATTGCTGGCCGTCCCAAACGAATTGCTTCCCACCCAACCGTGCCTGTGACAGAGGCAACAAACTGGGCATTTTGGCTAAGCGCGTGCGTGTTCGCATTAGACGGCATCACTTCGACCGACGGAATACGTGCCAATCTGTGATAAAACATAGGACCACGTGCGCTTGCGCTTTGACGCGGGTTTTCCTTAACAAAAATCTTCCAGCCTTCGGGTAATTTACGTGCAAGCGTTTCAATGACCAGTGCTTGATCGCGGAACTGGCCACCCAGCGCCGAAGTGGACATCTCGGGTTGATTGTGAAGCGGCACATAGATGTATTTTTGGCTCAAATCGATTTTTTTGTTTTCGAATTGGGCAATCGTTTCAAAATACGCAAGTTCGTTTGTGTGAAAAAACTTGGCAAAAGGATCGCGCCAATCGGGTAATTTTGCATATAGACCAGATATGCGTGAAATGTCTGCCTTTATGCCAATCGGATTGAACAGCTTTAGCGGATCATGCCGGATCAGATGTTTGAAAAGATTAAAAACCGCCTTTTTGGAAATCTTGCCTGTTTGGCCCTCTTGCTGCCATTTATCTTCCATATAAAACAAATCTGGCACAGATCCTTGTTCAATAGGATAGGGATCAGCAGTAATGCCTTCGGGATCGAATTTTCCAAGATCGGCAATGTCGTTCATTGAGAAAAAGCGCCCTGGAAACTGGCTCCAACTCAAGACCGTGATTTTGGCACCCATCGCTTTGGCCACTTGGTAAAACACAGTGTCATAAAACAGGTGCGGCACACAATAAAACAAAGCATGTGTTATCTTTCGTTCGTCAATAATTGACGCAGCCGCATCCACAACGATATGAAAATAATCTAGGTAATCTTGCGCGCGGTACGCATATATTGGTGATGTCCTATACAGTTGCTCGACAGTGGTTTCCAAAATTTGTTCGTAGTCCACCGAGGCAAGCAAAGACATGCTTTTACCGCTATAGCGACGCCCCGCAACAATAGACCCTGCCCGGCCTAATTTGGAATTCAACCATTGCAACGACGTGCCATTATAGTCAGAGTTTTCATAACCCAAATGGCACGCAACTGTAATTTGACCTTGGCTCAGATCAACCATTTTATGCATAAATGCTTCTCTGAACTTGCCGCGCGCATCACATAACAGTCGCATGAATGTACCTATCTTGATTTAGTGTCGTTTTGCATAGGATCGCAAAACCACAGCTTTGCCACGAGGGCAAATAAATTCTGGCGCAAAATCCGATATGCCAACCATAATTTCAAATTCAACAGGGTTAT
>RFXU01000158.1 GCA_009921505.1 Flavobacteriaceae bacterium | reverse complement strand
GTTTGTCCGATAAACTTACGCTTATGGATCGCATCTGAAGCGTTAGAAAGCAGTTCTCGTAAGAAGATATCTCGATCAGAATACAATGAGTTGATAACAATATTTAAAATCTTGCCGGTATCAGCTTCAAAATTGTGAGTTTGAACAGTCATTTTAATCCCTCCATTCTTTGCATGGATAAATAATAATGTTCAGATGCAATTCAATATATTTACTACAAATCGGGTGCAGCAAGAGAGTATTGTGGACCGCTGGGAGATATTACACACTCTTTTGAATGTATCTAAAATAGTAGATCAAAGCTATCATCAGAGCAAACTGACCTGACACGTCACCAATAGCATAGCCTAGTATTTGAGTAGAAAGACTGAACTCATTCTGTAGCAGTCCATGACCAAGTCCATTGAATATGGACCCAAGAAAGCCAGCTAGCAGTAACCATTTCCATGCTGACATGTTGAAATCCCGAAAGCCAATGGATGGTATTAAGCTAATCAGTTTCACGCCGATGTAGGAAGCTATTATGCTAACCATGGGGGCAGTTAAGTCTAAATCAACGCCCTGTGTTTCTATCCATAAAAAGTGAGTAAGGTATCCACTTGGGATAAGATACAAAATCGAATGCCAACCAAAAAAATACGCCGCTAAAATTCTCACGCCATGTGGCAGGAACAACAGGCTAATCGCAGGTGGGACAGCTGATAAGTAAATTGACTGAATTGGTGCAATAACTGCCGTGGTTAGGGCAAAGGCCACCAAGTATGCAATCGTCACAACAATAAAGTTTTGGATGTGTTCTTTCATCAAACAAGAAATTGCTTACTGTGCTGGAGCGTAATAGCCACGAACGGGGCCTACTTTTTTTATTTCACCTGATACTTCCATTGCCTTTAGCGCTCGAAAAATTGATGGGCGTGAAAACTCTTGCAGCAGCGGATGTTCAAGTAGATCTGACGTCGAGGCACAGCCAGCTCTCTTTGAATTCAGGTCAGCAACCGCTGTAACTAACGATCTGTTTAGATGGCTATGCTCGGACAAACCTAGGTCGGCCTCCATCCTCGTGACCAAGAGCTTTAATTTAGCGAGTTTTTTCAAATCTCGGGGCATCTGGCAAGTACCTTTGAACCTAATCTCTGAGTTGAATAATAGTTTTTTTAGAGATTTGCAAAAGAAATCACTTTCCGCCAAGTAAGACTTTACGGATAAAAATTTAGTACTATACTGATACCTATTAATCAAAAGACCTTTATCTGTGAGTGGGAGCTTGTCAGGCTAATGGTCTGGCAAGCTTTCCTATTTTTATGAGATCGATGCATAGAAACGATGCGATAAGCATATTGTAATCCTTGCGGTGAAACATAGCTTACTATCACACCAGAAAAGGAGATTTAAATTGGCTGATCGTGGATGTGGGCGTAGCCCAACAGGCAAATGCGTTGCCTGGCATGCATTGACCGAGAAGCAGTACCAAGAAAAGAAAGCTGGTTATATTGCCAAACAGTCTGAAAAAACAAAAGCAGACTGGCCTTATGTTGGGGCCTGTAATGCGAGCCTCGCCAAAACTGTAATGTTGACGGTTGAATAATCTATTGATCAATCGTGATGCTAAAGAATGAATCTAAGAGTTAGATAGGGCACCACATTAAACATCAGAATTAAGATGTAATAGTTCATCAGAACACGGGGTGCGGCTTCCATCAAGCTGTCAAGATGATGACTAAACAATGCTCTCTGTAGACTTTGTATAAGATTTCTAAAGAGAGTTATTTTTAACAGCCCAACTAAAAATAAACATAGGTTTATTACGCTCATCCAAGCAAATAATTGTACCAGCTGTTCGACGTTCATTTTTATATCCCAGGAATGAATGGTACGTCACACGCTGCTAAAGTTAAGATAGTAAGTAGGCACAGTACTGTCTTCATTTTAACCTCCTTGGTTTCAGTCCAGATTATATTGCTAACAATACAGAGCAAGCTTAATTTCAAATTAAAGTTTTTTTGAAAAGTTGATCTCACTTTTTTGTTCACAAAATTTATTAAAAAATAATGTTTCGGTGTAGATTTGACGTTTCCCCTGTTATTGTTTGTATGTGCCAAACAGGAGACTTTTGCTGATGCGCTTGAAGGAAAACTCGTTAACTTGGAATCTGAATTAATTGATTAAAATAAAGTCTTGTTTTAAATACACCGTTTTGAAATTTATTTACGGAATATTTACGCAGCGTGTTAGATGAAAAACCATATACCAATAAAACTATTTTGTGAATCATTGCTTCTGTGAAATCATTAAATTGAGAGAGCTGAATATACTAGGATTTACAATCATGTCTTTTTTCTGGGGTCGCTACGCAGCACTTTTTTATTCCCTATTTGGTTTACTTATTTCGATGTTGTTTATTAGCAGAAGTACTACAGGCGTATTCTTTTTTTTGGGTTTCTTATGTTTATCCCTAGTTGGAGTTTATGATCTTTTTCAAAAAACACGGCCAGTTCTAGCTAATTTTCCCATTATTGGGCGGTTTCGCTTTATTTTGGAATCCATAAGACCAGAATTGAGACAATATTTTTGGGAGTCAGATAAAGACGAGTTACCTTATTCTCGAAACCAAAGAACGATGGTATATCAAAGGTCCAAGCAGCTACTTGCAGCACGGCCATTTGGTTCAGATGAAAATCAATATGTTGATGATCACACGTGGTTAAATCATTCAATCTTGCCGACGGATATTAACGATGATGATTTTAGGGTAACAGTAGGCATCGGCGCCAATAGTTATGATATTTCTATATTAAATATTTCAGGAACAAGTTTTGGTTCTTTATCTCCAAATGCAATCCAGGCGTTTTCGTCTGGGGCAAAACTTGGAAACTTTGCTCATAATACTGGCGAAGGTTCTTTTTCTAAGTACCATGAGCTAGGCGGTGGTGATACCATTTGGCAAATATCAACTGGCTATTTTGGATGCCGAACCCCGGATGGAAAATTCGATCCAGTTGCCTTTGCTGAAAAAGCAACTCTTGAACAAATTAAAATGATAGAGATCAAACTCAGTCAGGGTGCGAAGCCAGGGCACGGCGGCATGCTCCTTGGTCCAAAGGTTACGCCAGAAATTGCAGAGACAAGGGGTGTTAAACCGTACCAAGATGTTATTTCGCCACATAGCCATTCATCGTTTTCTACACCCAATGAGCTTTTAAGCTTTGCTGCCGAATTGCGCCAATTATCAGGTGGAAAACCAGTTGGTATCAAACTCTGCATAGGTCACCCGTGGGAGTTTGTTTCAATTGTAAAGGCGATGGTGGAAACAGGAACTCACTTAGACTTCGTCACCGTGGATGGATCCGAAGGTGGTACCGGTGCCGCACCAGTTGAGTTCACAGACCATCTAGGTAGCCCATTAAGAGATGCAGTTGTTTTTGTGGACAATGCATTAAAGGGTGCCGGTCTACGTGATCGTGTCAAAGTGGCTGCTTCGGGAAAGTTGGTTAGTGCCTATGATGTAGTTAGAATTTGTGCGCTTGGTGCTGATTGGTGTAACATGGCTCGCCCGTTTATGTTTGCATTAGGCTGTATCCAGGCTCGAGATTGTGCATCTGGTAATTGCCCTACGGGTGTTGCAACGATGGATAAAAAGCGTTTCAGGGCGATTGAAGTTAAATCTCGTGCCGAAAGGGTAAAGAACTTTCAAAAAAATACTCGTTTTGCAATAAAGGAACTTCTTGAGGCAGCAGGTTTGTACCATCCGTCAGAGCTAACAAGACGGCATATAGTCAGAAGATTATCAGCAAGCCAAATTAAACTCGCCGACCAAGTTTATCCAAAGGTTTCTGACGGAGCCTTGTTACGTGGAGAGCAGGTGGACGATGCTCGATTACAGTCGTATTGGAACCGTGTATCAGGAACTTCATTTAAACCCGTCCGATGATTTGTAGCGTAACTCTTTATTTCCGACTAAATCAGACACATTCTCAGGTAAAATTGTGATGAACGAAAATGCGATTACTTTAGCAGCCAACATCTTAGCACCAATTGGTGTTGTATGGAATCGTTGGGTAGAACCAAAACACATTACTCAATGGAATTTTGCCTCGGATGATTGGCATTGCCCCAGCGCAAGCAATGATGTTCGGGTGGGCGGACATTGTAAAACCCGCATGGAAGCCAAGGATCAAAGTTTTGGTTTTGATCTAGACTACGTATATGATGAAGTGGAAGGACATAAAATCCTTACAGACTTTATGTCTTGCAAGTGTTTGGACAAGAAGAGCATTTATAACTTGGTCTACTATTTTAGCAACAAACTGCATGCGACCACTGTGACTACTTGCACCCTGTATTCCCGCACTCGCATAAAGCCATTGGAATAAATTCACGATTGTTTGCGCACTGAGGCCACTCCGCTTTGCTCAAATGCGGTTTGCACCACAAATGTGAGGATAAAATGGACCTTGATCTCGTCCATTACAAAAAAAATGTTATCGTAGTTGATAACCCTAGTGACGC
>RFXU01000157.1 GCA_009921505.1 Flavobacteriaceae bacterium | reverse complement strand
ACTGGTGGAGTTCATGAATCATGCAACCGTGCAAGAACACCCCAAAATGCTCCGCAATATTGATATCCCAAAAAGTATATTTGATTTACACGCCACTTCGTCCGAAGAAGGCTATACGCGCAATTGTCTCGCGAGAACAGATGATTACGAATTGATTTTAATCTGTTGGTCTCCTGGAGCCACCACGGCGGTGCACAATCACAGCGAGCAACACTGTTGGATGTATCAAATTTCAGGAAACCTCAAAGAAAAACGATATTCAAAACCACAAGGTCAACTGCATTTAACAAGAGAATCTGAGCTAACACAGGGTCAATTTACTTATATGCATGACCGAATGGGTTTTCATAGTCTCACCAATGTCGGAGCCACCAGAGCTATGAGTCTTCACATATATGTTGCACCAATAGATCAGTGCCAAATTTATAATCCCGAAAAAGGCACATTGGAAACCAAGTTTATGGCTTACGATACCGCCACTAAAACTTTGATTTAAGCCGCCCCATCTTCTTTTGACCTTAAATCAGTTTATTAAGCGTATCTTCCGAAAAAAATAAACTGATGCACAAATTACTTCTTGCTGGCCTTACTTTAATTAATTTCACACTTTGCGCTCAAATCAATCCTGTTGATTTTGAATCAGACGGCCACGGAGCGGACTGGACTTGGACGGTTTTTGAAAATGAAACTAATCCAGAGGTTCTTATTATCCCCAATCCATTTCCTGAGGGCATCAATACTTCTGAAACTGTTGCCGAATTTAAAGCACTGCAAGGTGGAGCTCCTTTTGCCGGTTGCGAAACCATGCACGGTTCAGATGTGGGCACCTTTAGTTTAAGCCCTTCAAATGCCTTTGTCTCGATCATGGTTTACAAACCAGTAATTAGTGACGTCGGGTTTAAATTTGTTACGCCCGCTGGGGCCTCAACTGGTGAAATAAAAATAGCCAATACCCTGATTAACCAATGGGAGCGCCTAGTTTTTGATTTCACTGGGATTATTGGAGAACCCTCCTCTAACGGCATCGATCAAATAGTTATTTTTCCAGATTTTCAAAATCGCAACAGCACGAACGTTATCTATTTTGACAATATAATTTTCGGAGATTCGAGCTTGCTCGCTACAGGGGAGTTTAATCAAAATCCACAAACCGTTATTTGGCCCAATCCCGCCACCCAGACCATCAACCTGAGCGCCAGCGTAATTATTGAGCATGTCATAATTCAGGATGTTCTAGGGCGCACCCTGTTCACCGAGCAACCCATGAAACACACTACCGCAGTGGATGTTTCCCTCTTACCTGAAGGTTTTTATAGTGTGCACATGTCCAATGGGACGCAACAATTCACTCAGAAATTAGTTATTCAGCGACGTTAGATAGGCGCTCTTTTCTGCCAAAACGGTAGGCCAACCAACCCATGGGTAAATAAGCCAAAGATAAATCTAAGGTTTCAAACCAAAAGGGTGCAGGTAATAATCGGACCATTTGAATCCCTCCTAGCAAGAAGATCCCAGCGATTGCCATGGCCTTAAATAACTGTCTTTGGCGCGTGATGCGTACGGCAAAATAAGCCCCGGTAAAGGTGCCCAATGCGTGGGCCAAAAAGGGCATGATGAAATTGTGCCAACTAAAGTCAGTCAATGCAACGGTCAGTGAAGCCATATCATTAGGATCTACACCTTGGGGTAAAGGCAAAATAAAAGGCTGAAGCGCAATTATTCCACCGTTTACGAACACCCCAATAGCTACGCCGCCAAGTAGGGCAATAAAATTTCTAAAAAAATCTACCATTTTGAATTTGCCTTTGCAATAATAATCCCACTAAAAATATAAAAAATTTCAGGTCGAAATAGATAGAAAACCCTTTGATGTATTGACTTCACTGTAACCCCATCGCGGTAACCCACACCATAGTGGTGAATAATGCAAAAAAGTATTTTTAATTTTCAAATGTTAAAATTTCTTTAAAGCCCTGAATATGAAACCCCTCGCTGTAGAATTAAAAGCGATCCGAATTTCTAAAAAAATCTCACAAGAATCATTAGCCTATGCCTGTGGCCTTAGCCGCAATTACGTGGGGGTTATCGAAAAAGGCGAAAATAAAATCTCACTCGAAGTGTTCCTTAAACTTTGTGCCGGTCTTCAAATCCACCCCAACGAAATATTTAATAAATTCTCAAAAGAAGATTTAGAAACACTGCTATTTGAACAATAAAATTAACAACCGGGTTACGCCTGCTCTTCAATTAATATTTTTAACCCCTTGAAAACAAGGAATTTAAAATATTTTACTCGAAGATAAAAAAAGATATTTGGCAGAATCCTAAATTTGACTTAGTTTAAGGTGTGGTCAATTACAAACACTTAACCTATGTCTATGCTTCAATCTTTGATATGGTTTTTGATGGCATTTTTTGGGCCAATTGTTGAAGATGAGCTCATAACGAACCAATACAGTGACCCCGTTTCTTTAATCGAATATTGTCGCATTATTGAAACGCCACAAGAATTAACCCCAGATCAAGTTTACTCGTTATTTTCAGATAAAACCACGCCCTTAGCACCACAAAGTGATACTCAGGGGTTCTCTCAAAATTATTTCTGGATTTCATTTAACCTAAAGGATTATCAACACCAAGAGTCTCTGATTATTGAATTGGACAATCCTCACATTGATCATGTTTTGCTTTATCAGCACAAATCCAAATGGGATCTTGTGGGCTATGGCGGGGATAAAGGACGTACCTTTAACAACAGAAGTTTTCTTAATAGAAGATATGTCTTTCCCATTTCAGATCTTGAGGCGGGCACCGAATTTTTATTGATGGTTGACAAACGCAATGCAGCGGTGAGTTTCCCCTTGAAGCTTTGGGATAAAAACAGCTTTGAATACCACGATACGCGTCTAAATGTGATATTTGGCGTCTATTTTGGGATGCTCATTATCTTGACTTTTATCGCTTTTACGCTCGGTATTGTTTTGCGACAAAAATTTTTATGGCTCTACGGACTCTACGCCACGGCTATGATTCTTTACATGTTCACTACCCTAGGCTTCTCTTTTCAGTTTCTATATCCGAGTTTCGGATCTTTAAATAATTATCTGCGCTCCTCGCTTATTGTTATTATCGCAGTATTCTTTACCAATTTCACAAGAGAATATCTGAGTCTAGATCTCAGAAAACCAAAAATCAGTAGAATACTCAAGGGACTCAACACTTTTATCATAAGCCTCTTTGTCGTTGGTTTTACATATTACAATTTCTATAGTTCAAATGTCACTGTTCTACTGAATTTGCTCTATTTCATACTTTTTTTAATTTTTATTTGTAGCATTCTTGCCGGGATTGTCACATTAAAGACTGTCAAAAAGAACGCTATAATTTACCTTTCTGCTTTCAGTGCTGTATTCATCGGCAGCGGGCTTTACCTGATGATTGAATATGGTTTGTTGAATGAAGGCGACTTTTTTATGAACCCTATAATGATTGGCTCTGGTGCAGAACTCCTTATATTTTCTGGTTCTATGATTTTCTGGGCAAAGGATAAGATCAGCGATAAGATTTATAGCAAGGGAACAACCCAATCAACCATAACAGAAGCTAAAGACGATCCTGTGCTGGAGTTAAATGCCCCACAAAATTATATTCAGGGAAAAAAAAGTAAAGGCAAAAATGACGAGGAAAGCGGCATTTCTGGTCAAAAAAACAAACACTTTGTGCCCCTTAAAGAGATAACCCATATAAAATCGTATGGACATTATTTATTGATTTATGTCGACCAAAATACAAAGCCGATTATAGAACGGATTACTTTTGAGGAAATACTCAATAGACTGCCTGATTCATTCATTCGGATTCATCGCAGTTTTATTATCAATACTGCTTTCGTGACAAAATATAACTCCACCAATGTTTGGCTGAATTATAGTTTAGAATTACCCCTTTCGAGAACCTTTAAAGCACCATTTTTTAAATTCATGACCAGTAAGGTGTCTTCGGAAAAAAAGGTTAAAGCACAATAATATTTCTTCACTATAGATAAAAAAGTGTACTTTCACTACACAGCGACTCAATCGCATAATATAATTAAGATGACAACTGTAAAAAAACAAGGCATAATTATGATTGCTGGACTGATCACAATAGTGCTTTTGGGTGTTTTTGGCCATAGTCCTCAACCGAATCCTTCGCCAGCCGACCAGCAAGTCATTGCACAACAAGACCGCAGTAACGCAACATGTGATGGCGCTACACAGTGGACTCCTCATGGCCCCTATGTCGGGCCTGTGAACTAGATACACACTCAATAACTCGTATCGTCTAACTTGACCTTTCCTTGAAACGTTCGGTACAAAAACAGAAAGTACCCAGCCAAGAACACGTCAGTACCTCATAATGCCTGCTTTTTGTCTTGAGATACATGCCTTCAAAAAACACCATAATCAAACCCAAACCGATACTCAGAGGTGGGTATATATAATGAAAAGCGACGGTGAAGGCAAATTGTATTCGCGCGAGTATTTCAG
>RFXU01000156.1 GCA_009921505.1 Flavobacteriaceae bacterium | reverse complement strand
AGACCTTGCCTCATCCGTAAGGGGAAGCAAAACTAGTCCTAAGCTAGGTAGTACTAGTGTGGGATCCTCAGCGCCTGTCGCCATTTTGGCCGATGATTCATCCAATCTAGCAACTTTGATCTTGAGCATCTTCTCAATGCCATCACGCCAGACAACTACCTCAACCTCGGAACCAATCTCGGTCTCTGCAACAATTCTCGGTAAACGGCGGACTTTATCTATATCGCGCCCATTGAATTTTAAGATTACGTCTTGTTCCTTAATGCCACCGGCCATAGCAGGACCGTCTTTAGCCACTGATGCAACCAAAGCGCCCCGTGCTCGATCCAACCCAAGGGTTTTTGCAATTTCATCTGTAACAGTCTGAATATGAACACCGAGCCATCCTCGTCGGGTTTCACCAAAACGACGGAGTTGATCAATAATTGGATGGGCAAGCGACGTTGGCACTGCAAAGCCAATACCCACAGACCCACCAGTTGGAGAGAAGATAGCGGAATTAACACCAATCACCTCGCCATCCATGTTTAACATCGGGCCACCGGAGTTGCCCTTATTAATGGCAGCATCTGTCTGCAGGTAATCATCGTAAGGGCCAGAGCGGATGTCCCTTTGTCGTGCAGAAATAATTCCAGCCGACACAGAACCACCAAGACCAAACGGATTGCCGATCGCTATAACCCAATCACCTACGCGAATTTTTGTGCTATCGCCGAGCTTAAGAAACGGCAGCGGTGTTGGACTTTCTACCTTTAAGACCGCTAAGTCTGTCTTAGGATCACGACCAAGCACCTTTGCTGGCAGCTCATGATCATCCTGGAATTTAACAACTATCTGATCGGCATCGGCGATAACATTCGATAGTTTTACTTTATGATAGTCGGCCAGTTCGCGAATAACCGCCGCCGTTTCGTCAATTCTTTTCTTTCTCAGTTCGGTAATTTGGATAAGCGATAGGCCGCGCCAAAGGGCGATAACGGTTCGGTCTTTTCCGAGTCGCGCAATATCAGCCGTAATATATAACTCGCCCGTCGTTTCGGGGGTTCGAAAACATCTAAGGAGGTCGTCCGTACTGAATAGCGCGTCGAGGGTTTCGTCGTAATCCCAGTCGCCATCAAGTAAGCGTTTACGATCGACCTCGGGCAATCGGGCAAGCGTTTCGGCATAGGTGGCGGGTAAGTGGGGGTTATCAGTAACCCGCGACTGAATGAAGACAAGATGGGGCGGTAATTGTCCCGAACGAAACGGGGCAAAAAATTCATTGTATAACCAGCCTTTCGACGGGTTACAGGTTAGCAAGATTTTCGGGGTTAAATTGTTTTGAGTTAATCGGTATCGAATACGGCTCCTAACGATGTCGACCGCCTTTTTGCTAATCTGAGAACATTCGTCTAAAAATCCGTCGGTAATTTCTAGCGACCCTAGCGAATCGAACGACGGGTCGGATGGATAGGCGAATAAGTCCTTTAAAATGATTTCGGAGCCATTGTAAAATGTTATTACGTTCGACTGGGCATTATATGTGTAGTGTTCGTGAGCTCTGAGCCCAAACATTCCCGCAACTTCAAAGAACGTCTTTAAAGTGGTTTTTTTCAGGGTATCCAACTTCGAGCGCCCGATTAACCCGCGAGTACCGGGATACTTCAACCGCCTCATGATTTGCCACGCGCACCCCGTGAACGATTTTGCCCCGCCAGCCGCTCCGCCGAATAAAACCACCTCGGCCGCCGAATCAATTGCGAGGGCGTTGAGGCATTCGGTTTGTTTGGGTAAAAAGTTAATCGCCATTTATTCCGAGGAGGTAAATCGGGTTTTGAGTTCGCTCGAATAAGAGAACGGAAACTTTCACAAGTTTAAGTTTATTCGACTTTATTTCCCACATCGTTTTCGGCTCATAAGATAGCAAGCGCCAGCGCATAACTCGGAGTTCGTCGGTTGATAGTGTTTTTAGTTTTTGAGCCATTAGATAATGATTTCGATTTTATCGAGGCGCTCCCGTGTCGCAAACATTCCGTGGTTAGCAAGCGAGGCGGTTAATCGGTTCAAACGATCGCGGGTTGATTTCTCGCATGAATAACGTTCCTCAGTAGCGTGGCAAGCGTGTAACACGGTAGCGTGGCCGAATCCCTTTGTAAATAGGTTGCCTACTTGCTGATAACTGAATTCGGGAATTTCGGTATAAAGAACATACATCGCCAGTTGTCGCGTATGGGCGTAGGGCGTTTTTTTCGTCGTTGACTGGCGAAAATCCTCAAGTCCACTAGCCTCAGCTATCAATTCGAAAATCTTATCGGCTATTTCATTCGGAGTCAAAGCGGGCACGTTGAAGCGTTCAAGGTAGTTCACACTTGCCGCGAGCATTTCGGGGTTAAAATAGGGCCCTAAAAGGCTAAATAAGGCCCGTCGATTTTGAACCGATACGAGGTCGATTGCTTTCGCTAGAGTTTCGTAGGCGCTCATAGGAGTTCACATATTGGGGTTCGCGTTATTTTACTCAGGCGTTCCAAGTCTTTCAAGCTCATTCGTTCGGGGTCTTTCGCCCAGCGGTAAGCCGTGAACCGACTTACTTTCATTCGAGCCGAAAAGAGTGCCTTTGTCCCGAAATGGTCGTTAATTATTTGGTCTAACTTTTCGGGGCTCATTTGTCACCTCCGTATGTTTCGTTATAGTAACCAAATGGGTCTTCATAATTGTATTGCCCGTAATTGTAAGCATCAATAATCTGCAGTTTTTCCATTTCTTTCGCTTTCATTTTTAATTCGCTAATGGATATTGCATTCAATGTGCCTTCGGTTATTTGCTTGCGTAGTTCATCTACCAACCATTCAACTGCTGTTTGCTTTGTCATTTGTAAATCGGATTTTTTGTTAGTGTATAGAGGTCGCGATTAACGCTAATCATGCGGCGGTGTAAGGTGTCTCTCATATATTCCGTTTTGATGTGAGGATATAGGCCCAAGATGTCGAGCCGCCTTTCTTTCAATTCCTCAATTGTCGGTAGTTGTTTCGGCTTCATTTTGGGGCTCAATGTTTTTAGCGTTACGAATATCCTCAATGGCTTTCTCATATCCCGCCGTATAAGCGGCATTAGCAAAAGCGGCCTCGGCTTGAATAAATTGCTCAGCCATTTTCAAAACCTCGCGATAACCACCAGCGGCTAACGAGTTGGGGCCTGAGTTATATCGTTTCTGAATGATTGTGAGAAATTCATTCACCGGGGTTAACAAGGGCGGTTTTTCCTCGTTAATAAGTGTTTCTGATTCCATTGTAAATAGGGGTTAAATTTATACCGACAAAAATATGTTAGTTTTTTGCTACATCGACTCGGGGTTGAAAAATTATTTAGATATTGAGCTCGAGCGCCATTATCCAACGTGGCGAAAGTTCGCTCGGGGGTTAACCCGTGACGCGGTTAGGGGGGACGACCTTTTAAGTGAAACGATTTTGAAGATACTCGAAAACCAACGCGAAAAGGCTGAGCAACTGGCGAAAGAGGAAAAACTATTTTACTACGTTAACCGCGCGCTGTATTTAATGCATATTGACCCCTCGGGACGTTTTGGGGTGAAATACGGTAAGTTTTCCCGCAACTGGGAAACCCTGAGCGAAAAGCATTTAGAGGAACCTATCGCCCCTTGGTTAGGTTCGCGGTTGGATAACGAGTATTTAGACGCCTACATTCAGTTAATGCCCGAACTCGACGCCGTCATCTTGAGGCTATACACGTTTGAGGATTTCAGTTATAAGGAAGCGAGTAAGGCGACGGGAATCCCGGTTAAGCAGTTATATAAATTAGTAGAAAACGCCATAGGTAAAATAAAAAGAAATGTTCAAAGTACCCCCAGCAATAGCCGCCGAACGTCTGACGATCTGCCGAGCTTGTAAACACTTCAAAGAAGCAACGCAAAGTTGCGGAACCCTTATCTTGGGCAATAAAATGAGCCCTGAGGACTTGGCCGAGGCTGAGGCTAATAATGCAATAACCCACTATCGAAAAAAACTACGGTTGTGCGGTTGCCATATGCCATATAAAACTAAACTCTCATTATGGCGTTGCCCGATTAACAAATGGGGCCGCTATAAACTCAATGAAGAGGAAACGGAAGCGCTCGCCGCCTTCATTTCGGGGCTACCGACTCAGGGCGTTTATACGGCTCAAATGGTAAAGGAGGCCGCCGCGTGGTTTACTAAGATGACGGGCCAACGTTATGGGTGCTCAACTTGCAAAGCGGGGGTTATATTTCAGTTCCTGAAAGACTCAATAGGCGAGGCCAACTTCGATTTGGGGTAATAAATTTCGGATTTCCGTTTTATAAATGATGAAAGCACGGTTCAAACTAGCGGGTTCGCGAATTTCGTTCGATTATGACGGAACGTTGAGCGCGGCCAAGGGGAAAAAGCTCGCGTCCGAGTTCATCGCCTCAGGTGCGGCCGTGTTTATCATTACGGCCCGCCAACCCAGCGACAATGAAAGTGTTTACGCGGTTGCCGACGTTTTGGGGATAAATAAAAGTCGAGTGATTTTCACGGT
>RFXU01000155.1 GCA_009921505.1 Flavobacteriaceae bacterium | reverse complement strand
CAAGCGTAGTTTGAAATCTTGGCAGAGGGCGTCTTGGTCTCCCGGTAAAAAAGCCCCACTTGGGTTGTAAACTAAATCCAGTATAAGGGTGCTGTCGGGCAGGCCATAGCCCACATCATTGAGCATTTTTAGAGCCTTAATAGAATCCTCAAATACGCCTGAACCACGCTGGCGATCAGTTTTTTCTTTGGTCCAATGGGGCATGCTGCTCACGACATGTACCTGGTGTTGCGCAAAGAATTCAGGTAAATCGTGGTATTTTTTATTGGCCACGATTATGGTTAGGTTACTGCGTACGATTATTTCACGTACACCTCGTGCTTTGGCCTGGATAACAAACCACCTGAAATTCGGATTCATCTCAGGGGCACCCCCAGTAAGGTCTAAAGTTTTTACGCCACTCGATTCCATGACCTTGAGGCATTGTTCCATGGTTTCTTGCGTCATGATTTCTTTTCGGTCTGGACCGGCATCCACATGACAATGCGCACAAACCTGATTACACATGTACCCCAGGTTCACTTGAAGGATATCCAGCCCTGTCGTTTTTAAAGGACCCCCCAGGCTTTGCTGAATTTTTTGATCGAATTTTGGCGCATCACCTTCGGCAAAAATACCCTCCTCTAAAATTTTTAGCTGTCGCTCTGTTTGGGCCAGCGGACTTTGTCTTTTGTGTAGAGATTGTAATACTTTGGTTTGGCTCATGGCAACTTATGAATCCAATTTATTCACTTTATTCATCATCATTACTCCATGGACCAGGGTAGCACCACTTTTTATAGCAGCCCCCACATGGACGGCTTCCATCATTTCTTCTTTGGTAATCCCGCGTTCTAAACCATCTTTGGTATAAGCATCGATGCAATAAGGGCACATCTCCGTGTGGGCAACAGCAAGGGCTATAAGGGACTTCTCTCTTGGGGTCAAAGCCCCTTCTTTAAAAACGCTGTTATAGTAGTCAAAAAATTTTTCTCCCAGGGACTCACTCCACTCAGTAATGCGTCCAAATTTTCTGAGATCTTTTGGGTCGTAATAAGACATAAATGTATTTTTTAGCGATAAAATCGTTTCCGATTTAGGTTCCTAAAGATACAATTTCGTTCGAAAGAGGACCCTTAATATGGTCCTGTTTTAACGCCCAATTAACGTAAGAGGCTGATGCGGTTTGATTTATTTAAAATAAATATAAATGGCCGCAACGAGTAAGACAATTAGCGCCCCAATGGGTTTGGTATAAGCCCAGGGTTGAATGTCCACTTGCTTTGTATACTCAATCGTATAGGCCTCTTTACGGGGGTAAAACTTCCCTATAAGCAGCATAATGAGCACATTCAACACAAAGAGAATGGCCATAACATCGAGATAATGTAATCCAAAATACCCTTGTGATTCAATTATAGAAAGGGTGTTTGGATCTGTAATTCCTTCTGCCTTAGCGGCGGCCAAAGCCTCACCCACATAATGGGGCTTTAAAAAGAACTGGCTCAAAATATAAAGTAAAGAACCCGAGAGTAAGCCGATTTTTGCAGCGATGGCAGGAACTCTTTTGGTGAGATAGCCAACGACGATGATGGTTAAAATTGGAATTGAGTAAATGCCGTTGATTTCTTGAAGATAGTCGAATAGACTGCCCGCATTGGCAATAAATGGGGCGATAATCATGGCGCCAATGGCCAAAACGATGCCAAACATTTTTCCTTTATTGACTACGGTGGCTTCATCGGCCTCAGGGTTGATGTGTTGTTTATAAATGTCGATACCAAACAAAGTCACTGAGCTGTTCAGGACACTATTGAAGGAACTCAAGATGGCCCCAAAGATAACCGCGGCAAAAAACCCAAGTAATGCTGGGGGAAGTACGGCAGAAACCAGTTGAGGATAGGCTTGATCAACCGCAGTAAGGTTGGGAAACATATGATAAGCAATGATTCCTGGAAGCACCACTATGATGGGTCCAAGAATCTTAATAAATGAGCCCAAAAGCAAACCTTTTTGGCCTTCCTCTAAGTTTTTAGCGCCCAGTGCTCGTTGTATAATCTGTTGGTTTGTTCCCCAATAAAAAAGCTGGACCAGCATCATTCCCGTAAAAATGGTGTAAAATGGAACCGGATCTGTGCGCTCTCCCATTGATTTTAATTTTTCAGGATGTTCTGCAGCCAAAACGGACAGTCCATTCATAAGACTTCCATCGCCAATAGCCATTAGGCCTAAAACAGGGATAAGCAATCCGCCGATCAACAGACCAATGGCATTTATGGTGTCAGACACCGCAACAGCCTTAAGCCCGCCAAATACCGCATAGATGGAGCCAATAAGACCGATTCCCCAAACGCAGAGATAAATGGCTTGAGTATTCGATACGCCAAAAGCCTCCGGGATGTCAAACATTCCACTTATGGCCACTGAGCCCGAGTATAAAATCACAGGAAGTAAAACAACCACATAGCCCGTCAAAAACAGGGCAGAGGTAATGGTTTTCGTAGTGGTGTCAAATCGATTGGCCAAAAATTGTGGGACAGTAGTAAGCCCTCCCTTGAGATACCGTGGTAACAAAAATAGGGCAGTAACCACCATGGCAATGGCCGCTAAACTTTCCCAAGCCATTACTGAGAGGCCACTTTCGTATGCTGATCCATTGAGCCCCACGATTTGTTCAGTCGATAAATTAGTTAGGAGCAAAGAACCTGCGATAACCCCAGCGGTAAGACTGCGTCCCCCTAAAAAATATCCGTCAGCGCTTTTTTCATTTGTTTTCCTCGAGGCGAAATAGGCAATAATGGCAACTAAGGCGGTAAAAGCAATAAATGAAATGATGGTCATCGGTTGTGTTTTTCTGGTTAGTTGTTAAAGTTAATCATTTAAAATGTCTGATATAACATCGGCGTAATCCGGGATGCGCCCAACATTTTGGAGCTTTATGGCGGCCATTTTTAGGGCCGTGGATAAACATTTCTCTGGTTTTTGGCCTTTGATATGTCCATAAAGAAATCCACTCCAAAAGGCATCACCTGCTCCTGTGGCATCCATTATTTTTTCCACTTTAAGGGCAGACAGTTGAATAACCTCATGACCGACGACACTGAGTTTGGCCCCATCCTTGCCTAAGGTAAAACAGATCGTCTGTGCCCCCAGTCCATGAAGGTATTCAAAAACCTCCTGGTGACTTAATCCAGGACCAAGCAAACGATCCACATCATCCTGGCTAATTTTTACCAAGGGCCCCCATTTGCAATAGCGTGAAAGGGCTTCAATGGCTTGATCTCGGTTTGGCCAAATTTTTTCACTGTAATTGACATCAATGCTGAGTTGAACGCCCTGCTGAGCGGCACGCTCTGCTGCTGAAAGAATTGTCTCTCTTGCAGGATCTAAGCTCAAGGCAAAACAGGTGGTATGGTAAATTTTGCTTGAATTCAATAAGGCTTCAGGGATTTGATTGGGATAAATTTCTTTATCTGCGCCGCGATAGGCGATAAATTCAGGGGTCCCTGCAGTGTTATTGATAAAAATGACGGTACTCGGTGTCTGTGGGGTACGAGATATATACTGGGTATCGATCCCAGCCTCTTCAAACCGACTGAGCATATAGTCACCAAAACCATCATCACCGACACTGGAGATCATGGCCACGTTCATGCCTAATCGAGCCATATTCATGGCAACATTGGTTGGAGAACCCCCGAGATATCGATGATAATCTTTAGTTTCACTTATGGGGGCTTCAATTTGTGTTCCGATAAAATCGATTAAGGTTTCCCCGATACAGATTAAATCTGTTGAAAGACCTTTACTGCTATAAATTCCTGATTGTGCATTCATCAATAAATACGATATCGTTTATTTCGCTTTTGGCTTGAGTCGGAGCGCTAGAATCGCGGCAATTACGAAGAAAACACCCCCAAAGAGGATAGCATTTATTGCACTACCGCCCAAAAGGTGTTTCATAATCGGTCCAAAAGTGACGGTTTCAATACCCATAGGAATAACGATCATCATATTTAATATCCCCATGTAAACCCCCCGGCGTTCCTGTGGTACTATTTTAGAAACCATACTGTATGGAATCCCCATCATAGCAGCCCAACCTATTCCAAAGAAAATCATTGGAAATAGAACGATTATGGGGTCCGTGATAAACGGAATAACCAAGAGCGCTGCTCCAGTACCGAACAAACTACCTGCATAAGTTTTCTTCCCGCCAAAGCGCATAGTAATGGGTACGAGTAACAGGGCGACAATAATCGTAGTGATGTTGTAGGTGGTGCTCATTTTCGCTGCTTGTCCTAGTGCTTGAGCACCATCATACCCCATTGATTCTTGGAAAAGTGGCGTAATGTATTGCCAATAGATAAAGAGCGCATACCACTGGAAAAGATAAACGGCCGAGAGTTGCCACATAAATTTTGGCATGAGTTTTACTGCTGAGGCAATTTCAATAAAAGGGGTTTTGAGTCTGGTCAAAAAGGGTTCCTTGCGTTCAGCTTCTAGAGCCTTAAGTTCTTGCTCTGACGGAGGTATTTCTGGTGTTTTTATAACAGACCATAAAATAGTGACCACCGAGA
>RFXU01000154.1 GCA_009921505.1 Flavobacteriaceae bacterium | reverse complement strand
TCACCTGTATAGAAACGAGAAAATTGAAAAGGATTTGGAGGACATTGCCCTCCAGAAATCTGATCAAAGGTCTGAGCCACCGGAACTGCGATTCCAGGAGCCCACCATGACCAGGTCTCTCTCGTAGTAATACACGGAGAAGACCCCGTTTGACCATCGGTGAATGTCGCGGTAGATATCACTAATGTAACATCATTAAATACAGTGCCGTCGGGAAGAGTTATGCTTCCAGTTGCCATAGCCTCTGACTCTACTTCATGATCACGAAACAAAGACGGTGGTCCTCCAGGCACCTCGAATGGCACATTAAAAATTCCATCCGTGTGAACATCACCCACATTAAAAGGATAAGGGAAAATCACTAATGGCGTGGGGTAGTTAGAGAACAAAAAGCTTTGTTCTCCATTGTACGTGTATTCAGTACTGGTATAACCAGGAAATTGCACGAAACCATCCTCGTAGTAGGCATGCGTTGCATTTGGGTATTCAGTCGCGTAAGGAGAATCTTCAATCGGCTGAATAGCAATTTCTCTTGAGTCATCAGGATTAATTGATGAAAAATCCCATGGACCTGTGGTCGAGGCATTTAAAAACACTGCCCTGGTATCAATGTAATAATTGATCCCGTCGGCAGGAATTGTTGGTTGCGTAATTTGTGCTGCTGTAAACCAACTGATCATCACAGCACTCAGAAATAATTTTGTCTTCATTTAGGTTGTATTTAAATTGTTGATTGCAATATAAAAACTAAAAGCCAAAATTAAAAATCCAAACACTTCTATTTAGCCGTTTATAAGTCCGCCAAAATATTGCCCAGGCCGTCTTTAAATTGGAACCCTTCTATGGTGCGATACTTGTTGAGTTTTTTGTGCACCTCCAGGCCCCAAAGCAAGAACTCCATCATAAAGTACTTTTCTTCGGCCGGACAAGATGGCTGATGCGTTTCCACTACTGTTTCTAAGCGGGGTACAGACATTAGGGTGTCGTGATACACATCGGCGGGAAGACCATCCTCTAAAAAGAGGCTATTGTCGCTGTAAAACCACCCTAACAGTATGTCGTACGGCCCCTGCTGATCCTTGTGCTCGAGTTTTTTAATTTCAGGAAAGTATTTGGGAAACAAAGTTTTGACAGCCTGATTGATCAAGTGCAATGAAATTTGTTCTGCCCCCTCCTGCTCTCCTTCGTAAACAAGCTCGACTTTTCCATTAATTGCTGCGATAATGCCAATAAAATCAGACATCCTCAAACAGGTTTGATCCTCTCCATTTATCAGCATGCGTCGCTCAGCGGTACTGATTAAATTTTCAAAGGCAGTGATGCTCATTCGCGCACTCACCCCGCTTTTTCCGTCGACATATTCACTTTTTCGCGCTTCAAAGCCAATTTGTTCCAGTAAATCCCGCGCTAATTCTGGCACCACAACACTTTGCTGGACATTAGATTTCCTAGTCTCTTGCTCAGTAATGGCTTTAGCCACCTCCAAAGAGTATGGATAATGCGTCATGATTTGTGAACCAATTCTATCTTTCAGTGGAGTAACAATACTGCCACGGTTTGTATAATCCTCTGGGTTTGCCGTAAAGACGAATTGTGCCTCTATGGGTAGGCGAAGTTTGAAACCTCGAATTTGTATCTCTTTTTCTTGCAAAATACCAAATAGGGCCACTTGAATTCGCGCTTGCAAATCGGGCAATTCATTCAGCACAAAAATACATCGGTGCGCCCGTGGGATCATCCCAAAGTGAATCACCCGCTCGTCAGCATAAGAGAGTTTTAAATTGGCCGCTTTAATGGGATCCACATCGCCGATTAAGTCAGCTACGGTTACATCAGGCGTAGCCAATTTTTCAAAAAAGCGGTCATCGCGATGCATCCAAATTACAGGAGTCTGATCCCCCATTTCCGCAATCAGATTTTTGGCCTGTCTGCTGATGGGGTTAAGCGGGTCGTCATTGATTTCAGAGCCTTGCACCACTGGAATCCACTCGTCCAATAAGGCCGTCATTTGCCGAGCCAAACGAGTTTTGGCTTGTCCGCGTAAGCCCAAGAGGTTAATGCTGTGACCCGATAAAATAGCGCGCTCGACATCCGGTATAACGGTATGCTCATAGCCCAAAAGACCTTGAAAACTAGGCGTTCCATCTTTGAGCCGCTGTCTTAAATTCTGTGCCAATTCTTCTTGTATGCTTTTTGAGGTATAGCCTGATTTTTTCAGCGCCCCCAAAGTTTTTATGTCTTTCATCCCATTCTCTTTTTTCTATTTTGTTGATAGTCTTCAAAAATCATTTCTCCCAAACCTTTTAAACCCGTAAAAAAGGCTTTCCCTTTATTGGCCTCTGTAAATGTTCTGACAAAACGCATTAAATAAGGGTCTTGAGCAATCATAAAGGTGGTTATGGGGATGTTTAATTTCAAGGCCTGACGAGCCATATTGTAACACTTATCCACGATGTAATCGTCCAGCCCTGCACTGTTTTTATAGTAACCCCCATCGGGTTCTTTTAAACAGCTTGGTTTGCCATCGGTGATCATGAAAATTTGTTTGTTGCTGTTTTTACGTCGCCTGAGCAGATCCATAGCTAGGGACAAACCGGCCACCGTGTTGGTGTGATATGGCCCTACTTGTAAATAAGGAATGTCTTTTATGGCAATGGGCCAAGCGTCATTCCCAAAAACTAAAACATCTAAGGTGTCCTTGGGATATCGGGTGGTAATGAATTCTGCTAAGGCCATGGCGACCTTTTTGGCTGGCGTGATCCGATCCTCCCCATACAGGATCATGCTGTGACTAATATCGATCATAAGTACCGTGCTCATCTGAGTATTATAGGTACTATCCTCTACCACTAAATCCTCTTGACGCAAATCAAAATCACCCCCGTAATTGCGGATTTGGGCATTTTTGAGACTCTCAGTCATCGATATCTTTTCGATAGAATCACCAAACTGATAGGCCTTAAACTCACCTGTCGCTTCATTGCCTTGCCCCGTTGACTTAGTCTTGTGATTCCCGGAGCCTGCTTTCTTGAGTTTTCCAAAAATCTGTTTCATGGCGTGTTCACGAAGGAGTTTTTCGGTCTTGGGCGTAAGCTTCATTTCCCCGTTACCATCACTCTCGCCGCCCTTTGGCTGAATGTAGGAACGCTCTAATAGATCTCTCACAAAATCATCAATCGTATAATTCTCATCAGTAAGTCCATACTCCTTGTCCAACTGACGAAGCCAATCAATGGCCTCCTCAAAATCTCCTGAGGTATGGGTAATGAGCTCTTTAAAAATTTCAAAAAGCCGCTCAAAAGGGGTCTGTGCTTTGGCCATGTAATGCGTGAACCGCAAACCTGTGGCAGAGAGATCAAATTTCATAGCTCCATAAAAGTAATAAAACCATTTCAATAAAATTCGATGTCAAAACTGATTCCATCAAATTTCAAATTTAACGGGGCAAATACTGATGTGATATTCATAAAAAATATTGATTTGAGGACCCATTATTTAATAAAATTTAAATTTATAAGGCATTTATTATGAATTCCTTAAATGTCTTTGCGTATTTGCAATTACAGGAGATTACACCTTATATTAGGGCTCAAAAAAGAATCACTTTTGAGTTAAAATGTTGCTATGCCAAAAAGACAAGGCTTATACCTTCCGGAGTTTGAACACGACAATTGCGGCGCGGGATTTATCTGTAATTTAAATGGGATTAGATCCAATAAAATCATTCACGATGCTCTCGAAATTTTAGTAAAGTTAGAGCACAGAGGAGCGGTAAGCGCTGATGGAATCACAGGAGACGGCGCCGGTATATTAATCGATATCCCGCATCAATTTTTTGTTGAAAATTGTGACTTTGATTTGCCTGAATTTGGCCAATACGCCGTAGGTAATGTTTTCCTACCAAAAAAGACGAATCAGCTAAATTTTTGTTTGAAGGTCTTTGAAGATGAAGTTCTCGGTCGAGATTTAACTGTTTTGGGCTGGCGTGACACACCAGTTAATAGTACCGTCCTTGGCTCAATTGCTAAAGCAACCGAACCCGTCATCAAGCAGCTATTTATCGGAAAGCGTGACAAAAATTTGTCAGACGATGAATTCAAACAAAAGCTATTCGCTGCGCGAAAGATCACTGAACACAGGATTCGAGAATCTAAAATTTCTGAATCAGACCTGTTTTATGTGCCCAGTTTATCGACCCGAATCATCATTTTTAAAGGTTTGCTCATGCCGCAGCACATCAATGAGTATTATTTAGACTTGAATGATGAATCATTGGATACTCGATTGGCCTTGGTGCACCAGAGATTTTCCACCAATACGTTTCCCACCTGGGATCTCGCTCAACCCTTCAGGTACATTTGTCACAACGGAGAAATTAATACCCTTCGTGGAAATGTCTCAAGAATGTTTTCTCGAGAGGAAATCCTTCAGAGTGATCTTTTTGGGGAAGACCTCAAGAAAGTGCTTCCAACCGTAATAAGAGGTAAGTCAGATTCCGCTACCATGGATATGGTCATTGAACTACTGCTCATGACTGGGCGATCACTGCCTGAAGCAAT
>RFXU01000153.1 GCA_009921505.1 Flavobacteriaceae bacterium | reverse complement strand
CAACTTTAGCCTTTGGATCAAGGGTTTCCAGTGTGTGTGCAGAAGACTCAAGCGTCTTACTTGGAGTATCCTCAGGAGTGCGTGATTCAGAAACCTCCGCCGGATTATTACAAGCCGAAAATAGCCAGAGTAATAGAAATCCATTGATAAGGTTAAATCTCATATAGTAGATGTCTCAAGTGTCAAGATAAAATATCAACTAACTCCTGAAGAGTTACTGACTCCTGCTTACCGTCACTCAAATTTTTTAAAGTATAACGCCGGTTGTTCATCTCATCGGTTCCGGCCAAAACCACATAAGGGATTCCTCTTTTATCAGCATAAGTCATCTGCTTGCCCATTTTAGCCGCATCGGGATAAAGCTCAGCAGCAATACCTTTATCGCGCAATGCACTGACCGCCTGAGTCGCATAAAGCGCCTCTTTATCCCCAAAATTAATGAACAGTACCTTAGTCGACGCTGCAACATGATCTGGAAACAGGTTAAGCTCCTCCAAAACCATATAAATACGATCTAGACCAAATGAAATACCAATTCCGCTCATGTCCTTAAGACCAAAGATCCCAGTCAAATCATCATAACGTCCGCCGCCCCCTATGCTGCCTAAGCTAATGCCCTCGGGCGCAGAAACCTCGAAAATGGCCCCGGTATAGTAATTCAGTCCGCGCGCCAAAGTCAAATTTATTTTGACCAAAGCTGATTTCAAAGGCAAAGCCTCGAGGGCTTCCAGAACAAATCTAAGCTCAGAGAGCCCAAGGAGTCCCACCTCCGATGTCTTAAGTAATGCCTCCAGAGCCTCAAGTTGCTCCGCATTACTGGAATAAGTTTCAAAAAGAGGCCCCAGACGATCTATAGCGGGATCACTGATACCTTTTTGACGCATCTCTTCTTCGACTTTTTCGCGGCCAATTTTATCGAGTTTATCGAGAGCGACAGTAAAGTCAATGAGCTGGTCCGCGGCGCCAATGACTTCGGCGATTCCTGAGAGTATTTTTCGGTTGTTTAAGTGCACCGTTACTCCTTTAAGTCCTAGCGCATCGAAAGCGCGATCATAAAGCTGAATGAGTTCTACTTCTTGCCAAAGTGATTTACTGCCCACGACATCTGCATCACACTGGTAAAATTCACGGAATCGTCCTTTTTGTGGGCGATCTGCACGCCAAACCGGTTGAATTTGATAGCGTTTAAACGGAAAATTAAGCTCATTTTGGTGCTGCACCACATAACGGGCAAAGGGCACCGTTAAGTCATAGCGCAATGCTTTTTCGGAAATTTGCGCTGTGAGTTTTGCGCTGTCGCGCTCATTTAAATGACTTTGATCCGCTTTAGCTAAAAAATCACCGCTGTTGAGGATCTTAAATATCAAGCGATCCCCTTCTTCCCCATACTTCCCCATTAAGGTTTCCGAATTCTCAAAACTCGGTGTTTCGATAGGTTGAAAACCAAAGGTTTCAAAACTGCGGCGCAGTGTATTGATGATGTAGGTCCTTTTGGCCACTACCTCGGGTGAAAAATCTCTGGTTCCTTTGGGTAAAGACGGTTTTTGTGCCACTTTTTCTGAGTATTTCCGTGAAATACAAATATCTTAAAATAGATGGATTTCTCGGGTCATAATAACAGAGAATTCCCGCAATTAATAAAGATGGCCCAAAAGATTTCGATAAATTTGTCGAACTATATTATTCCATTTCATGCTCGGATTATTCAAAGAAAATATTCTGATTGCCTTAGACTCAATCAAAACCCAATTGCTCAGAACAGTACTGACAATAGTTATTATCGGCATCGGTATTTGGTCTTTGGTAGGTATATTGAGTGCCGTTGACGCTTTGGAACATTCTATTTCGGGGAACTTTGCCAGCATGGGGTCGAACACCTTTAACTTGCAGCGGTATGCATTTGCCACAAACTCACGCGATGGCGGTGAGCGAAAAAAAATCAATCCCATTATCGACTATAATCAGATTCGTGCCTTTAATGAGCGATACGATTTTCCAGGGACCCAAACCTCTATTTCTTTTCAAGGTACAGGAACGGCAGAGGTAAAATACAATAATATTAAAACAGACCCTGAAGTCAGTGTTTTTGGCGTTAATGAGCATTATTTGGCCAATACCGGCACCAAAATTGATCGAGGGCGGGCTTTCAATTTCTTTGACATCCAAAATAATAACCACGTTTGTATGGTGGGCGCGGATTTCCTCAAGAAAATGTTTAAAGATGAAGATCCGATCAATAAGACCATAAGCATTCGCGGCTCAAAATTCAAGATTATTGGACTACTGGCTTCAAAAGGTTCTTCATTTGGAAATAATCAAGATTTACGGGTATTAATCCCGATACAATTGGCCCGAAGTATTTTTACACAGCCCAATATTAACTATACCATTAGTGTAATGGTAAACCAAAAGGAAGCGCTTAAAGAGGCTGAAAGTGCCGCTTTAGTGGCCTTTAGAAATATCCGAGGGCTTTCTCCTTTAGAAGAAGACAACTTTGCGATTGAGCGCAGCGAAGATTTAATTAATCGTGTCGCGAGCATCACGGGAGTACTGGAAACTGCAGCATGGATTATAAGTATCATCACCATTTTGGGTTCGTCAATAGCCTTAATGAATATCATGCTGGTCTCCGTCACAGACCGAACCCGTGAGATTGGCGTTCGAAAAGCCATGGGGGCTAAAAAACGAACCATTTTGACTCAGTTTTTTATTGAGACCATTGTTATCGGTCAGATTGGATGTCTGTTGGGTATTGTGCTGGGTATCGGTACTGGGCTAATTTTTGCCACAGTCGCTGATTTTGACTACGCCCTACCCTGGGGCGCTATGATTGCGGCTATAATCATTTCTTTTATTGTTGCCATTATTGCCGGGTCATACCCCGCATCAAAAGCGGCACAACTCGATCCAATAGAGAGCTTGCGTTACGAGTAATCCTAGGGGATTAAGGCCTCTAGGCGCTGAGCTAGGTCCCCACTCGATAAAACGCCACCTTGCTCGATTAAAGCAAATAAGACTTGAGTGCGCTGCTTATCATACGGCTTTTGTTCCCGATAAAAAGACACAGAGTCTTCTTGCCAATGTTCAGACAACCATTGCCACGCCTCTGGGGTATTGAAATCTAAATCGGTGGCCGTCTTGACCCCTAAAAGTGTCATGGACATCTGGCCGGCGTGGAACACAAAAACTCCTCCAGGAGAATAGTGATTGATATAGCACGTTTTTCGCAAACTTTCTTCCCAAACCAGGTCGCTGAACGCATCCAATTGCTGATCCACCTGGGCTGGATTGTTTTGTATTATGGACTGCCATTGTTTTTGGTCAATAGATTGACTGGCCAAAAATTGAGCAAATTCAACACTGAGGGTTTCAAATTGTTCTTTGGTGAGTCTGCGATATTTCATAAATATTGTGCGATAAAAAAACCCTCCATATACGCTATGAAGGGTTTTTGATATTTAAAGTCAATTATTCAGTTGACGATTAATCCTGAAGCTTAGATTATTTAGCCTCAGCGACCACATCAAAACTAAAATCAGCAATTACATCACGGTGAAAACGAATTTTAGCATCGTATTTTCCAAGACGTTTTACCAAACCTCCTTGAACCGTGATAAATTTCTTGTCTAAGCTGATTTTGTGTGCTGCCAAAGCCTCTGCTAAATCAGCATTACTTACAGAACCAAATAACTTATCTCCTTCACCAACTTTTGCGGCAATTTTGATTTCCAGTCCATTAAGTTTCGCTGCTTCCGCTTTTGCATCATCAACTAACTTTTGTTCCTTGTGGGCACGCTGCTTCAACGTCTCTGCCAAAACCTTCTTTGCAGAAGGAGTTGCCAATACAGCAAGGCCTTGAGGAATCAAATAATTTCTTCCGTATCCGTTTTTAACCGATACAACATCGTCTGCGAATCCAAGATTCTCAACGTCTTTTTTAAGTATTATTTCCATTTCCTTGCTCTATTTATTTTAACATATCAGCGACGTATGGCATAAGGGCCAAATGACGTGCTCTTTTAATGGCTACAGCAACTTTACGTTGGTACTTCAAAGAAGTTCCTGTCAAACGACGAGGTAAAATTTTCCCTTGTTCGTTCACAAATTTCAATAAGAAATCTGGGTCTTTGTAGTCGATGTACTTGATGCCTGATTTTTTGAATCGGCAGTATTTTTTAGCCTTGGAGGTCTCGATATTCAACGGGGTGAGATATCTGATTTCTCCGTCCTTTTTGCCTTTTGCTTGTTGCTCTATTGATGACATAGCTTATGCGTTTTGTTTGTTTCTAGTTCTTCTTTTCTCTGCCCAAGCCACAGCGTGCTTATCGAGTTTTACAGTGAGGTAGCGCATGATGCGTTCGTCACGACGGAATTCAACTTCTAAATCGTTGATGGGTTCTCCATCACAAGTGAATTCAAATAAGTGATAAAAACCACTTTTTTTGTGTTGGATTGGATAAGCCAGCTTTTTCAAGCCCCAATCTTCTTTGGCGATCATCTTTGCACCTTTAGAAACAAGAAAACTTTCAAATTTCTTAACTGTTTCCTTTATCTGCTCTTCAGATAAAACG
>RFXU01000152.1 GCA_009921505.1 Flavobacteriaceae bacterium | reverse complement strand
CATAGGCTAAGGTAGTCATAAATATTAACTGCCCTGTAGGCCACACCCAGCTATTGGTTTCTTTACGCACCACCGCCAAAGTACTCATGCATTGCATCGCAAAGGCATAAAACAAAAGCAATGAAATACCGCTCGCAAAATTAAATCGGGGGGTGCCCAACAGCGGATGAACTTCGGCCGCCATTCTGTTGCGAATGGTTTGCTCGTCATCATTGCCCACGCTGTAGATGGTCGCCAGAGTGCCCACAAATACTTCGCGTGCCGCAAACGAGCTGACAATGGCAATCCCTATTTTCCAATCATAACCCAACGGGCTAACTATGGGTTCAATGGCTTTCCCCATTATTCCAATATACGAATGTTCTAGTTGAAAGGACTCGATTGCAGCGTTGCGCTCCTCCAAGCTAAGGGCATGTTCTTGATTTTGTTGATCGATAATTTCAGCCGCCTGATTAAATTCTCCTGGTCCGTATGAGGCTAACACCCAGAGGACTATGGAAATCGCAAAAATTATTTTTCCCGCACCAAAAACAAAGGACTTTGTTTTTTCCACCATGGTAATTAATACATTTTTGGCCATGGGGAGCTTGTAGTTCGGCATCTCAATAACAAAAAACGAACGCGACGGGACCTTGAGGAATCGATCGAGCAGAAATGCCGCAAATATGGCCGAAGCGAAGCCTAAAAAATACAAGAAGGTCAAGGTTAGTCCTTGTAACGAAAAAAGTCCCAAGACCCTTTGATGCGGAATAATCAATGAAATAATTATTAGGTATACAGGCAAACGCGCGGAACAGGTGGTAAATGGTGTGACCAAAATGGTAATTAACCGCTCCTTCCAGTTTTCAATGTTTCGGGTAGCCATGATTGCTGGAATCGCACAGGCGGTTCCTGAAATCAAAGGAACAACACTTTTACCGCTCAATCCAAACCGGCGCATGACGCGGTCCATTAAAAAGACCACACGACTCATATATCCTGTTTCTTCGAGTATGGCGATAAATAAAAACAAAAAGGCGATCTGTGGAATGAAGATGATAATACCCCCTAAGCCAGGCAAAACCCCTTCTGCCAAGAGACTCGTAAAATCTCCCGCTGGTAAATTCTGCTTGACCCACTCTCCCATTTGGGCAAATGTTTGGTCAATAAAATCCATCGGATAGCTACTCCAATCAAATATGGCTTGAAAAATAACCGTCAGTATGGCAAAAAAGATCACATAGCCCCAGATATGATGAGTCAAAACGCGATCCAAACGACTCCTGAAATCTTTTGCCATAGCAACATTAACTGACATGGTCGTTTTGAGCGTATCATTGATAAATTGATAACGCTTGATCGTTTCTTTTTGCTGTAAACGCTTTAGGGTACTGATGGATTCGGTTTGAAAACTTATGGGTCCGGAAACCCCAGTACGGTCTAATTTTCCAAAGTTTACATCTTGGGTGATCACAAGCCAAAGTTTATATAAATCTTGACCGGGATACGTCTTGGCTAATCGATCAAAATACTCAGGCGCAATGACTGTGGTGTCTAAGCACGGGGTCATGGGTAAGCTTTTAAATTGCTCGATTTGAGTTTTCAAAGCTTCGAACCCTTCATTATTGCGCGCACTGAGCAAGACGATTTTGGTATGTAAGGCTTTTTCTAACGCGGGGATATCCAG
This sequence comes from Flavobacteriaceae bacterium, assembly GCA_009921505.1. Classification (GTDB taxonomy): domain Bacteria; phylum Bacteroidota; class Bacteroidia; order Flavobacteriales; family Flavobacteriaceae; genus BACL21. The sequence goes on along the minus strand of RFXU01000152.1, from coordinate 2,944 downwards.
GGAGATCGCTTTTCTGGTCATACGATCCGCCATGTTTATGGCCAAAATTGTCGGAATCTTTAAATCCTTGATCTGCGTGAAAAGCAATAAATTTCTTTTGAGGTTTTCTACCTCACACACTACGACAGCAACATCGGGATAATCTTTGTCGTTTTTGTTGAGCAGTAACTCAATAACTTGATTTTCATCGATCGACGAGGCGTTGAGGCTGTAGGTGCCCGGTAAGTCTAAAATGTGAGCCTTCTTACCACGAGAGAGATTACAAACTCCTTCTTTCTTTTCTACGGTAATTCCAGGGTAATTCCCCACTTTTTGATTGAGCCCCGTAAGTCGATTGAACACGGAGGTTTTTCCTGTATTCGGGTTACCCAATAAAGCGACTTGGATTTGTTGGGCCATGGATTAACAGAGATCGATATGAATTTGTGCCGCAACATCCTTGCGAATGGCTAAATGTGATCCATTAATGTCTAAATACAAAGGATCATTAAATGGGGCGACTTGAATCAAAGTAACCTCATTACCGGGCAAGCAACCCATCTCAAGAAGTTTGAGTGGAATTCGGTCTAGGTCGACATCACGAATGATGCCTTTTTGTCCCTTTTGCATGCCTGCGATTGTGGCCATTGCTTATTTAGATTCATTTTAAACAATGCAAATGTAGGGAAATTCTTGGGCTTAAAAAATGACTATTGTCCTTCTTTTTTAAGAATGGAGATATCCTCTAAAAGCGATTCAATGGCCGCAGGATCGGTGCCGTCGTAAAAACCGCGAATACGCCTTTGGGGGTCAATCAAAACAAAGTTTTCTGTATGCACTAAATCGTAGGGGCTATACGGCTGATCCTTAGCGACGAGATACGACTTGCGGGCCAGGTCGTATATTTCTTTTTTATCTCCAGTAACCAAGTGCCACTTACCGGCGATGACCCCTTTTTTATCTGCGTATCTTTTGAGCTGAGCCACGGTATCGATTTCAGGAGTGACGGTATGCGAAAGCAATAAAATATCGGGATCATTTTTGATCTTCCTTTGGATCTGAGCCATATGCTCAGTCATGATCGGGCAAATAGTGGCACAGGTGGTAAAGAAAAAATCCGCCACATAAATCCGTCCTTCAAAAGTCTTCTGAGTGATGGTATCTCCTAACTGATTGACCAAGGAAAAATCAGCAATTTGATGGTATTTCTTGACGTGTTGCAGGGTAGTGTCTACCAATTCAGCAGCGACATCGTTCGGTTGATAAATGCGGAGTTTTGGCTCTGGGGCTAAGGCATTGTAAATCGCACTGATAATGATGACAGAGAGAACTGCCATAACCAAGGCAAGGGTCTTATATTTTGCGAAAAACTTTAGCATTTTTTGAAAATAAAGACAAAGGTAAGCCCCCGAAATGGCAGTTTCCAAGTTCAGGCGTTAAAAGTTTTATAATACTGCTAATGCCAAAGGGGATATATTTTTTTTACCTCCCTTAATGCGTTACTTTTGTCCTTTAACAAATCGAATTATGAGTCCATTTGCTGTTAAAGCACTTCAGCTATTATTAAGCCTCTCGTTGCTCATCGTCTTGCACGAGTTGGGACATTTTATTCCCGCCAAATTATTCAAAACTCGGGTTGAAAAATTCTACCTCTTTTTTGACGTGAAATACTCTTTGTTCAAAAAGAAAATTGGTGAAACGATATACGGCATTGGGTGGTTACCCCTTGGAGGCTATGTAAAAATTGCTGGGATGATCGACGAATCAATGGATAAAGAGCAAATGGCCGGGCCACCTCAGCCATGGGAGTTTCGCAGTAAGCCCGCCTGGCAAAGACTCATCATTATGCTCGGAGGAGTTACGGTAAACATTATCGTGGGTCTGGTGATTTATATCAGCATTTTGTTTTTTTATGGCCGTGATGTAATTACCGCCGATGATATGCCTGAGGGGTTTGTGGTTCATGAACTATTCCAAGAATATGGATTTCGCGATGGAGATTTGGTTCTTGAGCTCAACGACGAGCCTTTTGATTATCAAAACGAACTGAACAAATCACTTTTTTTAAAAGAAGTGCGCAGTCTTACAGTGCGACACAAAGAGGGCACTATTGAACGCATTGAATTGCCCAAAGATATCGGGACCGTCATGTTTCAACAAGATGTGCTCAAGCCTTTTGAGTACATGCGCAACAATCAAATTGATACGGTTATCGCTGATTTTCCAGCGGGACTCGCGGGTTTGCAAAAAGGTGATTTGATTTTGAATACTAATGGCACCCCAGTAACCCACTGGCATGAATTTAATAAGGCCATTAATAAAACCCCAGGCGCGGAAAATACTTTAGTTTACGAACGTGACGGAGTGCGTGACACCCTAGTGATCGCCACTGGAGAGACGGGACAGCTCGGGCTGAATAACTTTGGCCGTCAATGGCTTGATCGAGGGACTCACCTTAGTTTTTCTCTTGGAGAAAGCCTTTCCTCAGGGACTTCCTATGGGGTAGGGATTCTGACCGATTATGTCAAGCAATTTAAATATGTCTTTACTAAAAAAGGGGCCACACAAGTAGGCGGTTTTGGTGCCATTGGGAATATGTTCCCAGGGCAATGGGATTGGCTCAGTTTTTGGCAAACTACCGCACTGATCTCCATTATTTTGGCCTTTATGAATATCTTGCCCATTCCGGCATTGGATGGGGGACATGTGATGTTTTTGCTTTATGAAATGGTCTCAGGTAGAAAACCTAACGACAAGTTTATGGAGTATGCCCAGATGGTCGGATTCTTCCTTTTGATCGGGCTTGTCCTCTTTGCTAATGGAAACGATTTAGTGCGTTGGATTTTTGGCTAAAAAAATAAATATAGATTTTTGTCTCAGATAAAAAATAATCTATATTTGCACCCGCCTTCAGTTAAATAGCTGTGGCGAAATATATTCCTCCTTAGCTCAGTTGGTTAGAGCA
>RFXU01000151.1 GCA_009921505.1 Flavobacteriaceae bacterium | reverse complement strand
ATTTCAGGAGCTGTTAAGGTTAAGAGCTGAGCGCGGTCTAACAATAACTCTTCAGCCAAGCGATCATGCATTCCAGAAACAAAGTTTCTAAAGCCATCAGCTTTCGGCTCGAGGAAGTTCACAGAGGAGACATCAGTTTGATCTTGAGACGCATCGGTACGTCCAGGACTGAATGGAACAGCGATCAAATGCCCAGCATCAGCGGCCGCTTTTTCGATCGCAGCACATCCACCAAGCACGATAAGATCCGCCATAGAGACTTTTTTACCATCAGTTTGTGCCTCGTTAAAGGCTTTTTGTACGCCTTCAATTTTGGCTAAAACGCCTGGCAAGTGATCAGGGCGATTCACAGCCCAACTGATTTGAGGTTCTAGACGCAAGCGGCCTCCATTAGCCCCACCACGCTTGTCACTTCCGCGATAAGTCGCTGCAGCAGCCCAAGCCGTAGAAACGAGTTCAGAAACGCTCAAGCCGCAATTTAAAAGAGCAACTTTTAATTCTGAGACATCATTTTGATCGATACTATTGTAATCTGCGGCAGGCACGGGGTCTTGCCAGATTAATTCTTCTTTTGGTACTTCAGGACCTAAGTATCGAGATACTGGTCCCATGTCGCGATGCGTTAACTTGAACCAAGCACGAGCAAAAGCATCAGCAAATTCATCTGGATTTTCGTGGAATCTTTTTGAAATCTCCAAATATGCTGGATCGTGAATTAAGGCCAAATCGGTTGTCGCCATCATTGGTGCATGACGTTTGTTTGGATCATGAGCATCAGGTACAGCATCGGCTGCAGCTCCGTTTTTCGGTTGCCATTGTTGTGCTCCAGCAGGACTTTTGGTGAGCTCCCACTCATAGCCAAACAAGGTGTCAAAATAGCTATTATCCCAAGTAATCGGGGTTGGGGTCCATGCACCTTCCAAACCGCTCGTAATGGTGTCGCCACCTTTACCGCTGTTGTAAGTGCTGATCCATCCCAAACCTTGGTGTTCGATTGCAGCTCCTTCAGGTTCTGCCCCCACGTGTTTTACATCTCCTGCTCCGTGTGTTTTTCCAAAGGTGTGTCCTCCGGCGATAAGCGCCACAGTTTCTTCGTCATTCATAGCCATACGCGCAAAAGTCTCGCGAATATCACGTGCGGATGCTACAGGATCCGGCTTGCCATTTGGGCCTTCTGGATTCACGTAGATGAGTCCCATTTGTACGGCACCAAGAGGGTTTGCTAGATCGCGATCCCCGGTGTAGCGCTCGTCACCAAGCCATTCGGTCTCTGGTCCCCAATAAATATCTCCTTCTGGTTCCCATACATCTTCACGTCCTCCGGCAAATCCAAATGTATTAAAGCCCATAGATTCTAACGCGCAGTTTCCAGTCAGGACCATAAGGTCTGCCCAAGAAATACTGTTGCCGTATTTTTGTTTGATGGGCCAAAGCAATCTGCGGGCTTTGTCTAGGTTTCCGTTATCTGGCCAGCTATTTAGCGGTGCAAAACGCAAAGTTCCCGCTGAGGCGCCTCCACGACCATCACCTACACGGTAGGTTCCAGCACTGTGCCATGCCATACGGATAAAGAATGGTCCGTAATGACCATAATCTGCAGGCCACCAATCTTGTGAATCGGTCATTAGGTCAAATAAATCTTTTTTCACGGCCTCTAAGTCAAGATTACTAAAGGCTTCTTTATAATTAAATGAGTCATCCATCGGACTGGTTTGTGGTCCGTTTTGATGCAACATTTTTAGATTGAGTTGATTGGGCCACCAATCTGAATTAGACAGGGCGCCGGCCGCCGTGTGGCGGTGGGATGGATTCATAAACGGACATTTTCCGCCGCTCGATCCATTAGAATGATGTGATTCCATAATAATTAGTTTTGTGCTAAGTTAGTAAGAGAATCCCTGGTAATTTCTAACAGGAGATACTAATACTCAATAATTAGATAAATTCTGCTTATTGGGTTAAAGATCACCAGGGCTCATCTTTTTTCTGTATATTTAAGTTCCGCAATTTTATTTTATGAATACGACCCAATCGCTGCAGGTTTTTGATACTGCATTAGAAGCATCGCGCCAAATAGCAAAAGAAATTGCCAAAAATATTACGGAGAAAAATGACCAAGGAAAGCATTGTGTTCTTGGTCTTGCTACGGGTTCAACTCCAAAAAGTGTTTATCAAGAATTAGTCCGGATACATCGGGAGGAAGGTTTAAGCTTTAAGAAAGTAATCACCTTTAATTTAGATGAATACTATCCTATGGATCCAAGCGCAATTCAGAGCTATCACCGCTTCATGAAAGAGCATTTATTTGATCATATTGACATTCCCGAGGATCAAATTAATGTGCCTGATGGTCAGCTTAATGAACATGAAATTTTAGAATATTGTGCTCAATATGAACAAAAAATTCAGTCGCTCGGCGGTTTAGATATTCAGATACTCGGTATTGGTCGCACGGGCCATATTGGCTTCAATGAACCAGGATCAGGAAAAAAATCAAAGACAAGACTTATTAGCCTAGATCGAATAACCAAGCTCGATGCTGCAAGTGATTTTAACGGGGCAGAATATGTGCCGAATCGCGCTATTACTATGGGTGTTGGCACTATTTTAAAGGCGCGAAAAATAATTTTAATGGCTTGGGGCGAGGGGAAAGCGGAGATTATAAAAAAGGCTCTAGAAGGACCCGTGACCGATCAAATTCCAGCTACGTTCTTGCAAAATCATAGCAATACAGTGATTTATTTGGACAAAGCTGCGGCGTCTGATCTAAATGCCTTTGCGACGCCATGGCTATTTGGGCCGATTGAATGGACAACAGACATGGTTAAAAAGGCGGTCATTTGGCTTTGTTTTAAAACACAAAAACCCATTCTCAAACTTACAGAAAATGACTATGCCGAGAATGGACTTGAAACGTTGCTTACCGCTCACAATGGAGCTTATGCAATTAATTTGGACGTTTTCAATAAAATTCAAAGAACAATAACTGGTTGGCCTGGAGGGAAGCCTGGAGTAGACGATCACTATCGCCCTGAACGATCTAAACCTATGCCAAAACGAACAGTTATTTTTAGTCCCCATCCTGATGATGATGTTATTTCAATGGGAGGCACTTTTAAACGACTAGTTGACCAAGGACACCAAGTTCATGTGGCGTATCAGACTTCGGGAAACATCGCTGTATTTGATGATTATGTTGTTCAGCTCATCGATTTATTCGACGAGATAAATCACTCAGAGGGAATTTTGGATCACGATCTCTCAGCTTTGGTTAATCTAGCTTTGAATAAAAGAGATTTAAATCAAATGGATGGGGAATTCTTGCGCAACCTTAAAGGACTTATTCGCAAGGTTGAAGCCAAGGCAGCCTGTCGATTTGTTGGTGTTCCTGTAGATCGAATACATTTTATGAACCTTCCGTTTTACGAGACAGGAACCATCAAAAAAAATCCATTAGGCCCAGATGATGTGGCTATGACTGTGTCTTTACTGAATGAAATTAAACCTCATCAAATTTTTGCGGCGGGGGACTTGTCTGATCCCCATGGTACGCATAGAGTTTGTCTTGATGCGATTAATCAAGCGTTGGTTCAATGCAGTAAAGAGTCATGGTTTAAATCTTGTTATGTCTGGCTATATCGTGGTGCTTGGCAAGAGTGGCCAATTGAAGCGATTGATATGGCCGTACCCTTAAGTCCAGAAGAGGTGTTTAGTAAACGTAAAGCAATTTTTAAACATCAGTCACAAAAAGATGCCCCAGTATTTCCCGGGCCTGATAATCGCGAATTTTGGCAAAGAGCCGAAGAGCGAAATGCACATACTGCTGAACTTTACAACCGGCTTGGATTGCCAGAATATCAAGCTATTGAGGCCTTTCAGCGCCTAAGAATTGAGAATCAATAGGCTAAATATTAAACCAGTAGTTTAGCTTAAGGTTGATCGAACGATAGCGTTTGTAAAAATTCACTGAGTCATAACCGTCATTGTAAACCAAAAACAAATCCGACATAGGAGCAAATCGCCATTGTAGGCGCGAGTTAATCCCAAAATTATCGCTGAAATTGCTGTATTGAATAAAGTTCGACCAGAACAGATTTTTGGTAAAGGTCCATTCTAATTTTGGAGCGATTAAAAACAATTTGGCCGAAGGATATGGATTAGCTAATCGAATATCGTTGTAGTCAAAATCGATACTCATGTTAAAGGTTGGCTGGGTTCGATAATTAATTCTTCCTCTCAAACCAAATCGCTTGCCGTTAAAAAATTCTCCTGCAGTAGCGGTAGCCCCCCAAGTAAAAATTCCAGCGGGTTGCGAATTGTATTCTAAGCCCCATGAATTATAATTGTATTCACTGCCCATGGGTAGCGCAAGGGCATCATCGTTACGCGTCGGATCAAAATCGTCAAACAAATAAACGTAACGTATAAAATAGTTGAGCTCCAGTCGCGATTGATTTTTATAATTTACGATATATTCAAATTTCAGGGTCTGATCAGTCTGCTTGTAGTCCAGGTCTTGCGTAAAATAGAATTCGTTGTAACAACCGAGCTGGTAGGTATTGACAGGGCCGCTTTTAGGATAAAAACTGCGGGTGACTTTATCGGCTTTTTTGATGAATCCAGTACGGGGAATAAAGCCTAAATCGGATTCAAA
>RFXU01000016.1 GCA_009921505.1 Flavobacteriaceae bacterium | reverse complement strand
GGTTTAAAGGTATTAAATAATTCATGCTTTTGGAAACTGCATAACAAAACCAACTCCACCTCCTTCGGGTTCAAAAATTTCAATGCTTCCGCCGTAAGAGAGCACAATGGTCTTAACCATAGCGAGTCCAAGTCCCATGCCTTTAGTTTTTGTAGTAAACTTAGGTTCAAAGACATGACTTCTTAACTCTTTTGAAATGCCAGGGCCGTTATCCTGGATGCGCAGAAGAACCCAACTGTCGTTATCGTTAAGGCTAATATTTATTTCGGGATTTGCGGTGTGATTTTGTTGCAGAGACTGAAGACTATTTTTTATCAAATTGGTCACAATTCGATTGAGTTGATTTTTGTCAAAGTTTAAAGTTACCCCATGGTCAGGGCCCGAAAATTTAATGAATGGCGTGTCAAAAACTTCAATAGTCCGCCGAATAGTTTCTGTTAATTCGACTGCAACGATATTTTGTTCAGGGAGTTTTGCATAAGTCGCAAAAGCCGAGGCAATATCGCTCATGGTGTCTATTTGTTGAATCAGGGTGGCGCTAAATTCAGAGATTTTATTGCCAATATCCGGGTCTTGAGGGTCAAATTTGCGCTCAAAGCTTTGGACACTTAACCTCATCGGCGTAAGTGGATTTTTAATTTCGTGCGCGACTTGTTTTGCCATTTCACGCCACGCCGCTTCGCGTTCTCCTTGAGCGAGTTGAACGGCACTTTTTTCGAGCGCGTCAATCATATTATTATAGGCTTCGACTAATCGACTGATTTCACTGGAGACATTGGACGCCACCTCAATTTTTTGATTTTGGCCCAATAACTGGGTTGAAGTCAAACGCTGACTGATACTTTGCAGACTGCGGGTAATATACTGTGATAAGGCATAAGCAATCCCAATAGAAATAAGAAGCATAACCCCGTAAAGCAAGCTCATGCGCATTAGGTTTTCGTTGAGCTCTTTGGCCATGAATCCGTCATCTGCGATATAAGGTAAATGAACTATGGCAATAGTCTCAAAGGTATCGGACTTCAAATAAGAATAAGAGCTTTGGTAATTTTCGTTGCCTAGTCTAAAAGACTGGACCAGATGCTCATTGTCGTTTTTACTTAATTCCTTCAATAGCTCTTGACTCAATGTTTTTTGAGCGCTTGTATCGGAAACTTTATTTTGAGAGCTTAAAATTAATTGACCCTCAGGGCTATAAAGATCAACATCTAAATTGTGGATGTCTTTAATTTCAAAAATCTTGTTGTAAAAAATATATTGAAGCGCTTCAGTTTCTTGGGGATAAGGGCTGTTTTTTAAAACGTAATTTAAATTTTGTTTGATGTTCTGTTCTTTACGTAAAAGACGTTCACTGTGATAATCTTCAGCTTCTTCTTTGTACTGAATTACCGTAAGAATAGCCAAACCTATAAAGGTGAGGACCAAGACAAAAAGCATGGCAAAAAATATGCGAAATCGCAGAGATTTGTAAAAAGACATAGCTAGAGTTTTAGGTTTTTTTGGCCAACCAAAAGCCGATCAAAGCCGTCACTGATGTTGCAATAACAGTGCCAGAAACCCATTGAAAACTATCCTTTAGCCCCATTAAAAACAAAAAGAAAACGCCTAAGGTAGCCCCTGTGGCGACTAACTGACCCCACGATTTTGCGTTATTGGATTTTGAATCTTCTTTTGTTTTGACGGCTCTGATAAAGAGAAGGTGACATTTTATATGAAACGCCACCAATAATATTACGCCGACAAGTTTGACTTGCATCCATAAGTCTGCTAAGTGAAATAGTCTAAGATGAAGCATCGCCATCCCGGTAATCATTCCGATAATCATACTGGGCCATGTCGCGTAGCGCCAAAATTTTAGGGTCAAATCAGAATTCTCGATTTTATTCGATCCACCAAATTTTTCTCTCAAAATAAAGATACTGGCTGTGTAAATGAGCCCAAAAAGCCATATCAGGACAAAGAGGTGATGCAGGGTTTTTAAATAGTAATAGGTCATATTTCCTGTTTATGGATCAGTGTTTTGCATAAAGTCCAGGGCTTTATTCGACAAATAAATAGTCCAAACTCATATTACGAAAGGCTACATTAAAGGCTTTTATTTCGTCATCAATAAGCCCATTTAATTTGTTTAATTCACCCTCAATGGCTTTGCTAAGTTCATTTTTTACGGCGATGTCTTGCTGGGTCGGTGGAAAATCATCCATACCCACTAGAGCATTTAAATGCGCTAACTTATTGGTTAACTTGATTGGAAAATTCAGGGGGTCCTGGCCACTGCGATTCTTGGTTTGATACAGCGCTTCTTCAATTTCAGTGAGTTGTTTGCTCAAATTATTAGCCTCCTCGACGAGTTGGGCAACCGAAGGCGTGTTTTCGTAACGGGATTTAAATTCTTTGAGCTGTCCGTTTATGTTGCGTATCTTTTTGATACTCTTATGGGCCTTATCCACGGTTGAATTCACAGAGCTAATAAAATCAAACTGACGTTGCATGCCCATTTGATCGGTCTCTGAGTTAGGGTCGGCCAAGATGCTAAATGGTCGCCGCATGACTTGATCACCCACTTGAAGGACAACATTGTAATTGCCTGGCACTGCCTTAGGAGCTTCAGTGCTCGCCCACCAAAGAATCATTCCGTCCAAACGCTCAGCGCCCTCGCCTTGAAGATCCCAAACCATCAAATTATGGCCTTTTTTGACTTCGAGCTTGTTCTTTTTGTCTTTGTTGCTAAAGCGCTTAAGGGTGTCATTATTTAAATTCAAAAAGCTTATGCTCACTTCAGAGTTTTCAGGATCCGCCACGGTGTAGTAAACCATCACACCACTAGGGTGATTGGTTCCCTGAGTCAACGCCCCAGATCTCGAACGCCCGCCCAAACGATAAGTATCTTTTGGTTTGAAAAGAAAATTTTGATTGCCTTTAGCGTTGCGCAGTTGATGCAATACGGTGAGATCATCGATCATCCAAAGGCTACGCCCTTGAGTGGCGACGATAAGGTCATTATTTTTAAGGGTTAAATCGGTAATAGGAACAATAGGCAAGTTAAGTTGAAACTTCTGCCATTGAGCCCCATCATCAAAAGAGACGTACATGCCGGCCTCAGTTCCTGCGTAAAGCAGACCTCTCTGGGTTAAGTCTTCACGAAGAACGCGCGTAAAATGTTCACTTTCGATGCCTTTAGTAATTCTTTGCCAAGATTTTCCATAATCACTTGTTTTATACAAATAAGGCGTGTAATCGCCAAGTTTATATCGTGTTCCCGCCACATAACAGGTCCCTGGTTCATGACGTGAGGGTTCAATGCTGTTCACCATCATCCACTCGGGCCAATCTTTAGGGGTAATATTAGTCCAACTTTTCCCGCCGTCTTGCGAAATATGGACCAAGCCATCATCACTCCCTGTGTAGAGTAATCCCTCAACTAACGGAGATTCTGCCGCAGCAAAAATGGTACAATAGTATTCTACAGAGGTGTTGTCTTGAGTAATCGGACCACCCGAAGAACCCAGTTTGGTTGGGTCGTTTCGCGTTAAATCAGGACTGATTAATTGCCAAGAGGCGCCCTGATCTGTCGTGGCATGAAGGTGGTTTGATGCCGCATATAGTTTTTTAGGATTGTGGGGTGAAAAGAATATTGGGAAATTCCATTGGAAGCGATATTTAAAATCTTCAGCACCGTGCCCCATAGGGTTGTCTGGCCAAACACTTACACTGCGGACGGTATTTTTTTGGTGATTATAGCGGGTTAAAAATCCGTCATAACTTCCGCCATAAACAATGTCGTTATCAGTTGGATCTACCGCAATATGGGCGCTTTCGCCTCCAGCAGTTTCTTCCCAGTCCTCTTCTGAAATACTGCCAGATTCTGTTCTGTGTCTGATGCGAATGGTCGAGTTGTCTTGCTGCGCCGCATAGATGCGATAAGGAAATGCATCATCAGTGGTCACGCGGTAAAACTGTGCCGTAGGCTGATTGTGGTAGGTGCTCCAAGTTTCTCCGCCATCATAAGTCACTTGTGCGCCTCCGTCATCGCCCATTATCATGCGCTTTGGATCCTCTGGAGCGATCCACAAATCGTGATGATCTCCGTGGGGCGCATTGCTCGAGGAAAAGGTTTTTCCTCCATCGGTACTCTTGTGGTAACGCACGTTGAGCACATAGACAGCTTCCGGGTCGTGGGTGTCTGCAAAAATTCGTGTGTAATACCAGGCGCGCTGACGAAGGCTGCGATCACTATTCATGAGTTTCCATGTTTCTCCTGCATCGTCACTTCGATAAACACCCCCTTTTTCTTTGTGCTCTACCATGGCCCATAACCGCTCGCTATTGCTTGGTGAAACTGTGATTCCAATAATCCCAAGCGTTCCTTCAGGGAATCCTTTGTGGGTGGAAATTTCGGTCCAAGTCTCCCCGTAATCGGTACTTTTCCACAAGGCCGATCCTGGTCCACCACTGCTTAAACTGTAAGGGGTGCGCCGCACATTCCATGTTGAGGCGTAAAGTACCCGTGGGTTATTGGGGTCGATAATTAAGTCAGTTGCTCCTGCGTTTTCATTGGCGAAAAGTACTTTTTTCCATTGCTTCCCGCCATCGGTACTTTTATATACCCCGCGTTCTGCGGTGGGCTTATATAAATCGCCAAGAACTGCCGCGTAGACGACTTCATGATCATTGGGATCAACGACAATTCGGGGAATATGACGGCTTTTTGGCAAGCCTGCAAACGACCAAGTTTTCCCTGCATCTTCACTTTTCCAGAGTCCAAATCCAGAAGAGACATTACCCCGCACGGTTTGTTCTCCTCCTCCCGCATACAATACATTTGGATCGCTTTTTGAAACCGTTATGGCCCCGACAGAACCTCCGAAAAACCCATCGGAGATGTTTTCCCAGTGGCGCCCTCCGTCATTGGTTTTCCAAACTCCTCCACCGGTTGCTCCAAAATAAAATAAATTCGGTTTTCCAGGTACGCCCGTAACGGCGGCACTACGCCCCCCGCGAAAAGGGCCGATCTCTCGATAACTCAAGCCGTCAAAAAGGGCAGAGTCATAGGTTTGACCCAAAGCTGAAAACACAGTGGCGAAAAAGATTGTGGCAAAACTGAAAAAACGAAGCGTGCGGTTCATTGATTTTAATTTTTGGATTGAGGACTAAATATAAACAAAATTGGCCGCCACCTTTCACTTTTGGCCTTTTTTCGGGTCTTGTTGTGATGTGAATTCTTGCATAATGTCCCACAAAATTTTTTGTCTGAACGCCCTTTAAGTGGGGCCTGGCAATAAGTGCAATAATGAATCATAGCGCTAAGCTAAATAAGGCTGTTTTTGTGCGCCAAAACTTAATCGTGTGAATTCTTGAATTTTACTGTGAATTTAAAAATCGGCCCCATAGCGCTCAAGGCCAATTATTTCTTGAAAATTTATTACTTTCGCTACCTTTTAAGGGCCCCTGAATTTTGGCCCAAAAGAATAGGTCGATAATGAGTATTAAATTCAAGGAATACAAGGGATTAAATTTGCCAGAATGTGCCGAAAATGTGCTTGATTTTTGGCGGGAAAAATCTGTGTTTGAGCAGAGCATTCAGCAACGCGAACAAGCCACCCCCTTTGTCTTTTTTGAAGGACCGCCATCGGCCAATGGTATGCCTGGAATACACCACGTAATGGCGCGTACTATTAAGGATATTTTCTGCCGTTATAAAACGCAAAAAGGATATCGCGTTGATCGAAAAGCCGGATGGGATACCCACGGATTGCCCATAGAGCTTGGTGTTGAGAAAGAATTGGGCATTACTAAAGAGGATATCGGCAAGACCATTTCAGTCGAAGAATACAATGAAGCCTGTCGCAAAGCGGTCATGCGCTACACCGATGTGTGGAATCAATTGACCGAACGTGCGGGATATTGGGTCGACATGACGCAGCCCTACGTCACCTACGAGCCAAAATACATGGAATCCGTATGGTGGTTGCTCAAACAGATTTATGAAAAAGGTCTTTTGTACAAGGGCTATACCATACAGCCGTATTCTCCCAAGGCCGGAACGGGACTCAGTTCTCATGAGTTGAACCAGCCAGGAACGTATCAAGATACCACCGATACCACTGTTGTGGCTCAGTTTAAGGCGTTAGATGAGTCTCTGCCTCAAGTCCTCAAAGGATTTAAAGAATTACATTTCTTGGCTTGGACCACCACACCCTGGACTTTGCCGAGCAATACTGCCCTGACGGTAGGGCCAAAAATTAAGTATGTTGTCGTTAAGACCTTTAACCAATATACCGGTGCGGGTGTTCATGTGGTTTTAGCGGAAGCGCTTGTCGCAAAAGTCTTTTCAGGCAAGTTCGAGCAAGTCGAGGAAATTCAGAACCATGATGTCTTGGACCCTCAGACTAAAAAAATGCCCTATTGCATTGTGGCTCATTTGAGTGGTTCAGACATGGTCGGTGCGCGTTATGAGCAGCTCATGCCTTATGTTTTGCCGCACAATAATCCTGAAAATGCGTTCCGTGTAATCAGCGGAGACTTTGTTACCACCGAAGACGGTACAGGGATTGTGCATACAGCACCCACATTTGGAGCTGATGATGCCAAAGTGGCTAAGGAGGCCATTCCAGAAGTACCCCCTATGTTGGTTGCAGACCAAGAAGGGCAATTGGTTCCTTTGGTCGATTTACAGGGACGATTCCGTGCTGAGGTATCTGATTTCGCCGGATATTATGTCAAAAACGAATATTACCCAGAAGGAGAGGCCCCGGAAAAAAGCGTAGATGTCGAAATTGCCATCAAATTAAAAATCGAAAACAAGGCCTTTAAGGTTGAAAAATATGTCCACAGTTATCCTAACTGCTGGCGTACCGACAAACCGATTTTATATTACCCATTAGATTCATGGTTCATTAAAGTTACCGATTTCAGGGACCGTATGTACACTTTGAATCAAGAAATTAACTGGAAGCCAAAGGCAACTGGTGAAGGCCGATTTGGAAATTGGTTGGCTAGCGCAAATGATTGGAACCTTTCTCGTTCGAGATTTTGGGGGATTCCATTGCCGATTTGGCGCACAGAAGACGGTCGTGAGACCAAATGCATCGGTTCGATTAAAGAACTCAAAGAAGCCATGGCCGAATCGGTGAAGGCAGGGCATATGGATGCGGACATTTTCGCAAGCTTTGACCCTTCAGATTTTTCAGAAGAGAATTACGCTAAAGTTGATTTACATAAAAGCCATGTAGATCAAATTATTTTGACCTCCTCGACTGGGACTCCAATGTATCGTGAGAGTGACCTTATTGATGTGTGGTTTGACAGTGGAAGTATGCCCTATGCACAATGGCATTATCCTTTTGAAAATAAAGAAAAGGTTGAGCAAACTTGGCGCAAAGCAGATTTCATCGCCGAAGGGGTAGATCAGACTAGAGGATGGTTTTACACCCTGCATGCGATTGGCACCATGATTTTTGACGACATCGCCTATAAAAACGTAGTCTCCAATGGACTTGTTTTGGACAAAAATGGGCAAAAGATGTCTAAACGTCTCGGCAATGCCGTAGATCCTTTTGAGACCTTAGATACTTACGGTCCGGATGCCACACGTTGGTATATGATCAGCAACGCCAACCCATGGGATAATCTAAAGTTTGACCTTGAGGGAATCGCTGAGGTGCGCAATAAATTCTTTGGAACTCTCTACAATACCTATGGGTTTTTTGCCTTATACGCGAATGTGGATGGATTCACTTTTAAGGAAGCCGAGGTGCCCTATAACGAGCGCCCTGAGATTGATCGATGGATTTTATCAGCACTGAATTCGCTCATTCAGACTGTAGATGATGCGTATACGGCCTATGAGCCAACGCGCGCCGCCCGTGCAATTTCAGAATTTGTACAAGAGCATTTGAGTAACTGGTTTGTTCGTCTGAGCCGAAGAAGATATTGGAAAGGAAGCTATGGCCCAGATAAAATTTCGGCCTATCAGACCCTTTATCAGTGTTTGGTGACTGTGGCGCAATTAGGCGCGCCGATAGCGCCGTTTTTTATGGATCGTCTCTATCGTGATTTGACTTTAGTGGTCGATAGCAATAGTCCGATTTCAGTTCATTTGAGTGATTTTCCAAAAGCTAACACCTCTCAGATTGATGCTGATTTGGAGCGAAAAATGGGCAAGGCACAAACCGTTTCTTCTTTAGTCCTTTCCTTGCGTCAGAAAGAAAAAATTAAAGTGCGTCAGCCGCTACAGACCATTATGATTCCTGTCTTGAGCGAAGCGCAAAAAGAGGATATTCTTGCGGTTCAGGACTTAATCAAGCATGAGGTTAATGTAAAAGAAATAAAACTCATTAGTGAAGATTCTGGGATTTTGGTCAAGCAGATTAAGCCAGATTTTAAAAAATTAGGACCGAGATTTGGCGCGGACATGAAGACTGTAGCCGCCGCTATCGGTCAATTTGGTCCAGACCAGATTAGTGCCTTGGAACAAAATGGTAGCTTGAGTCTAAACATAGCCGATAAAAGTGTTATTTTAGAGCGGTCTGATGTGCTCATTAGTTCTCAAGACATCGAAGGATGGCTTGTGGCTTCAGCAGAAGGACTAACGGTAGCCTTAGATGTTACCATAACCGAATCTTTGAAATATGAAGGGATCTGTCGTGAACTGGTCAATCGCATTCAAAATTTGCGCAAAGACAGTGGTTTAGAAGTCACAGATCGTATAGAAATTAGTCTTGTTGAGCATCCTGTGCTCAATGAAGCATTAAAACATTTTGGAGACTATGTTTCTGGGGAGACATTGGCCGATCAACTCAATATAGTTGGGCAACTCGAGCAGGGACAAGTGGTCGAATTTGATGAAATAACAACCCAACTGAACATTAAAAAGTGTTAATTATGGCAAGTGAAGAAAAGACACGTTACACGGACAAGGAGCTCGAGGAGTTCAAAGTATTGATTAATGAAAAGCTTGAAAAAGCCAAGGAACAATTGGCTTTGATTGAAAGCGCCTATAAAAATGACAGCAATAATGGAACTGACGATACCTCGCCTACTTTTAAGGCCTTTGACGAGGGCAGTGAAGTCATGAGTAAAGAGGCGAATTCTCAATTGGCGATCAGACAAGAGAAATTCATCCGCGATTTGAAAAATGCCTTGATCCGCATCGAGAACAAAACCTACGGAATCTGTCGTGTTACCGGCAAGCTAATTAAACCAGAGCGCTTGCGTATTGTGCCTCATGCCACCTTGAGCATTGAAGCGAAAAACATGCAGAAATAGACCCCCGTAATGAAGTCAACCCAAGCTGCTCTTGTAATCTTGATCATTTTAGTCATCGATCAATGGTCTAAATTTTATATCAAGACTCATTTTGCATTACACGACAGTGTCGCAGTTTTTTCTTGGTTCAAGATTTATTTTATTGAAAACGAAGGAATGGCTTGGGGGGCGAAAATCCCGGGGAATTACGGTAAATTAATTTTGACCGTTTTTAGACTTTTGGCTATAGTCGGAATAGGCTATTGGCTTTATGATGTCATTCGCAAACAATCTTCGTGGGTTCTGACTTTATCCATATCCTTAATTTTTGCTGGGGCCATGGGTAATATTATTGACTCTGTCTTTTACGGCGTTTTTTTTGAACACAGTATGGGTCAAGTCGCTCAGTTTCTACCAGAGGGTGGTGGCTACGGAAAGTGGTTACACGGAAAAGTGGTCGATATGTTTTCTTTTTCCTTTTTTAACCCTGTTTTTAATGTTGCCGATACGGCAATAAGCACCGGGGTAGGACTACTCATTCTTTTTAATAAAAAAGCATTTCCCAAGGGAGAAAAGCAAACAGAGATTTAGTGTTTAAAAGCGTACTTTAATTGAAGAGCCAACACTAGAGTTTGCTGTAATTTCAAGATGACCCCCGAGTTGTTCAATCTGTAACTTAAGCGCATTAAAAGTCAAAATATCGGAATCGATGTTATTGGTCTTTTCCGTTGTCGCTTGAGTTCCCGATAGCTTTGTTATAATACTTCCATCGCTGTTGTCTTTGATCAAAAGAATATTCTCGTCATTTTCCTGATAAGAAAAAATATCGATCGCAGGTTTACGCTGCGCAGGGGTGTGAATTATCGAGTATTCGATCAAAGACTTAAAAATCGATTCGAGGAGTTTGGTATTGAATAAAATCTCAGGTACTTCCGAGAAATCGGAGAAGATCTCGGCTTCAGATTCGTGTATGAGCGCATTGATTTGAACGATGCTTTTACTCAGGGCTGAGCTCATCGATACTTTTTCTTTTTGATCTGGGCTCAGTCGGGAACAATAAGCCATCTGATTGAGCTGGTCTACGGTCTGGTTCATGGTCGCAGAAATCTCAGCGATCTGCTGCATGAGTTCCTTCCTTTCTTGTTCGTTTGACGTTTGTTCTAACAGCTCCACAGTCAGGCCAAGATTTCCGGTTACACTGCGAATTTGTCGGCACATATGCTCGGCAAAGGAAACGAGTTGCTCATTTTGCTTATTCAGGCGAATAAGTTGGTTCGCGATATCTTCAAGAGGTGATATAATTCCTTGTTCTGCCTGGTATTTCGGATCGAAATGATTGGGGTTAACGGTAAACTGCCCGGATTTCGGATGGCCATTGAGTAATGAATGGGACCGTCTTTTGGTAGAAAGAAAGTTCATATTTTATAAGTTTTGGGACCACTAAGATAATAATTGCGTTAAATAATCCGTTAAAAAACAATTAAAATCGATGAACGGCATTGGGGGTGATAACAAAATCTAGAGCAAGATCCCAGGATTCACTGGGGATTAAGTCGGGTTCTGGTTCGAAAAAAGAAAGGCCGATTTTTAGACAATTTTTGGAACAAAGGGCCAAAAATCGATCGTAGAAACCTTTCCCATAGCCCAAACGCATCCCTTTTTGGTCATAAGCCAATAACGGAACAAAGACAACGTCTAAGCGTTCAGGAGCGATTTCTTCTCCATCCTCTGGTTCCGGGATGCCATAAGACGATGTAACTAGTCTTGTTTCCTCAGTCAACAGATAATGCCTTAAGCTGGCGTTTTCAAAATCTGCTTTTGAGAGGACGATCTTCTTATCTCTACCAAACAAAATATCTAGAATCGGATGCGTATCGACCTCGCCTTTTTTTGCTATGGTCAAAAACAAGTGGTAATAGCTCCCCTGCCAAATATCACAGCGCAAGAGTTGGTTTGCAATGGCCAAACTCATTTGTTCTTGTTGGAGTTCAGTCAATGCTTTTCTTCGTGCCATGACCTGGGCTCGAATGGTCTTCTTATCCCTCATTTTGACTGTATCTTATTTCAGTTGAAATGTGAAATAGCGCATCGCCTTGGTATACGGTCGGGGCTTGATTGACATTAAAAATATAGCCCGCATTGGGCGCCAAAACCGAAATTGAGGATTGACCATACGGGTCGGAAAGCTGACCTATGTTTGCTCCTTTTTCAGTCCATTGGCCTACTTCGATAAGCGGTTTGAACATGCCCGATGAGCTGGCACGGACCCAGCTGCTGTTTATAATTTCAATGGTCTTGTACTTTGGTTTGCTGACCTTGAATTTAGGCGAAAGCATTTTCAATTCATACATCAATCGCTTAACCCCATTAACTCCGGCATTGCTGACCGATGCCGTTATATCATTGCTCTTGCCGCCTTCAAAAAGTAAGAGTGGAATTCCTTTTTTATCACAGGTATGACGCAATGATTTGGGCGTAGGTTTATTGTAAATTACAAAAGGAGCGCCAAAGACTTTAGCCTTTTTTAATAACTCCGGATCATCTCCGCTTAAGCGAATTTGCGGCGCGTTAAAACGTTGAGCGCCTCCGGTATGAAAGTCCACGACCAAATCTGTGTGAGGGAGTACCCATTGGGTGAGCTGATGGGCAATTTGAGCCGCCAATGAGCCGGTTTTTTTTCCAGGGAACGCGCGATTGAGGTCGCGCCCATCAGGTAAATCCCGCTGATTGTGGACATATCCAATCACATTGACCACGGGAATACAAATCGTTGTGCCTTTTCTGGGCTTTGTAATGCCCTTAGCGATACATTGGCGCAGGATTTCAATCCCATTCACCTCGTCCCCGTGTATTCCTGCCAGTAACAATAGAGTAGGTCCTGGTTTTATGGAATGTTCAATAAATACAGGCACCTCAATCGGCGTTCGATTGTGTAAATGGGCCACTTGTAATCGCGCCTGGGCACTTTGACCTGGAACGACTTCCATGCCGAGAAGATTTATGGAACTGCTGGTTTTACTCATGAATTTCGATTCCGTTCGATATAACTGATGATTTTTTGCGCAATATCGACCCCTGTGGTTGTTTCAATCCCTTCTAGGCCTGGGGTTGAATTAATTTCGAGAATTAACGGCCCGCGTTCACTCTGTAAAATATCAATCCCGCAAACACCTAATTTTAGGGCTTTGGCCGCTTGAATGGCGATGGAGGTTTCTTCTGGACTTAGGGTGTAAGGCACAGATTGTCCCCCGCGATGCAAGTTTGAGCGAAATTCACCAGCTTTACTCGAGCGCTTCATAGAGGCGACTACCGCGCCATCGACCACGATGGCGCGCAAATCACTTCCCTTTGATTCCGCAATGTATTCTTGGACTAAAAAACGGACTTTAGACGCATTGAGGGTTTCCATAATACTTCGGGCAGAGGCCGTACTTTCGGCCAAAATAACCCCTTGGCCATGGGTGCCTTGAAGCAATTTTATAACCACTGGGCGCCCACCGAAATGAATTAAGACCTCATCTGGATTAGTGGTGTGGCCTAAGAATGAAGTGGGTGTAGGAATGCTGTGTTGGCTGAGAATTTGTTGACACGTCCATTTATTTCGCGATTGGAGAATGGCCTCTGCGCTCACCGTGCTAAAGACACTCATGCTCTCAAAATGCCGAACGAGTGACGATCCAAAATACGTGTTCGAGGCGCCAATGCGAGGAATCACCGCATCGAGATCGTCGACGATTTCTGTCCCGTAATACAAAACCGCCTTGTTGTCTTTAGTCCCAACGTGACATAAGGTCGGATCCATAACTTCCATATTATGGTGTTTTAACCCACAGTCTAACAAGCTTTTGGTAGAGTACAGCTGGGCGCTGCGCGAAAGAATGGCAATATTCATTTTATGCACTTTAATGCAAGGTATGAAAAATAATAACGCTGTTTTCTAACATTGAGTTGACGTATATTTGGGGTATGGCAGAAGCTTCCATGACACTCCAAATAGCGACCCTACCTGATGCGCCAGGGGTCTATCAATTTTATGATAAGCAGGAGAAACTGTTATATATCGGTAAGGCCAAAAATCTTCAAAAGCGTGTGCGCAGTTATTTTAACAAGCAACACGAAAATGCGCGAACCAGGATTATGGTCAAAAAAATCCACAAGATTCGTCATATTGTGGTGGATACAGAAACCGATGCGCTTCTCTTGGAGAATAATCTTATAAAAAAGTATCAGCCCCGATATAATGTACTGCTTAAAGACGACAAGTCCTATCCTTGGATTTGCGTGAAAAACGAGCCATTTCCTAGGGTATTTATGACCCGTAGATTAATAAAAGACGGCAGTCATTATTACGGTCCATATACTCAAATGCGCACCGTACAGACCTTGCTCGAACTCATAAGGGGGCTTTATCCACTGAGAACCTGTAACTATGATTTGGCCGATGATAAAATTACCTCCGGGAAGTATAAGGTCTGTTTGGAATATCATATTGGGAACTGCTTGGGGGCTTGTGAAGGGCACCAGAACTTTAAGGCGTCTTTGGTTCAGTTCAAGGCCAAAATGAACCAGCATGCGGCAAATCTAGAGTTTGAAGCGGCTGCAGCGATTAAAGAAAAAATAGACATTTTGGAGAACTATCAGGCTAGATCTACTGTAGTGAGTCCAAAAATTGTCGATACTGAGGTTTACAGCATTCGATCAGACGAGGACTTTGCTTATGTGAATTTCTTGCAAGTGGCCTTTGGGAGTATTGTGCGCTCCCACACCATAGAGTTAAAAAAGAAATTAGATGAATCGGACAAATCGCTTTTAGAGTTAGCGTTTGTCGAGCTGAGACAACGATTTAATTTGCAGGCCAAAAATGTTATCGCGGCCCACAAAATTAACACGCCTGAAGGGGTAGAAGTCACGGTCCCAAAACAGGGGGATAAGATGAAGCTTTTGGAGCTGTCTTTGCGCAATGCCAAATATTTTAGATTAGACCGCCTAAAGCAGGCTAAAATTGTCGATCCTGACCGCCATGAAAAACGCATTATGGCGCAAATGAAAAAAGATTTGCGATTACCCGTATTGCCGGAGCACATTGAGTGTTTTGATAACAGTAATCTTCAAGGGACAAATCCTGTTGCGGCCTGCGTCGTTT
The DNA here is from genome assembly GCA_009921505.1 of Flavobacteriaceae bacterium. GTDB lineage: Bacteria > Bacteroidota > Bacteroidia > Flavobacteriales > Flavobacteriaceae > BACL21. The sequence continues at coordinate 6,222 of RFXU01000016.1, read as the reverse complement.
TTAAGCGCGGGAAACCTGCCAAAAAGGAATACCGGAAATTTAATATCAAAACCGTGACTGGGCCTGATGACTTTGCTTCGATGGAGGAGGTCGTATACCGCAGATATAAACGCCTGTTAGAGGAGGATCAACCCCTGCCCAATCTTATTATTATTGACGGCGGAAAGGGCCAGTTGTCCTCGGCGCTAAAGAGCTTGGAGTTGCTGGGGCTTCGGGGTAAAATAAGTATCATCGGAATTGCGAAGCGTTTGGAGGAATTGTTTTATCCAGACGATCCGATTCCTTTGTATCTAGACAAGACCTCTGAAACACTTAAAGTCATTCAGCAATTGCGTAATGAAGCCCATCGCTTTGGGATTACTTTTCATAGACAAAAAAGAAGCAAAGAGGCCATTGATTCCGCTTTAGATACCATTCCTGGCGTTGGTGAAAAAACTGTAGAGACCCTTTTACGTACGTTTAAAAGTCCGGCGCGACTTAAAAAAGCATCATTTGACGAAATCAGCGCACTGGTTGGTGCGCATCGGGCACAAAAGATTATTGATTATTTTCAGAATATTGAGTAATGGAGCGGTACGTGACTTGTCAAAACTCAATCCGAACTGCAGTACATGTGGCTATACCAAATTACTGACCCTCAAAAAACAAACAATTTTTACCCTTAGGTTGCGTTTTGCTTTAGGCTTACTTTATGTCCAAAAATCCCCTAAAAGAGCCTAAAAAAATGTAATTTAGAGCAGTAAAAAACGACGACACCACCACAAGTTAAAGAACCAAGTTACCATGCCCTTTTATCACCAACTCGGAAAAATTCCCCCCAAGAGACATACTCAATTCCGCAAACCAGACGGCAGTCTTTATGCCGAGCAGTTGTTCGGAACCATTGGGTTCGAAGGAATGTATTCTAATATTTATCACGAGCATCGCCCTACTCAGGTCAAAGAAATTTTGAACCAAAAGAGTGTCGCGCCAAAGATTGCCAAAGCCAATAATATTCAGTCGTATCGGCTTAAGGGTTTTGATGTGGCGCCGTGCGATGATTATTTAGAAAGCCGCACACCCGTGCTCACCAACAGTGATTGTACGATTATTTTGGCGGCGCCAAGAAAATCGGTGACTGATTATTTTTATAAAAATACCGACGCTGACGAGCTCATTTTTGTGCACAAAGGCTCAGGAACGCTAAAGACGTTTTTAGGCAATATACCCTTTGGTTACGGCGATTATTTACTCGTGCCTCGAGGCGTGATTTATCAGATGGAGTTTGATGGCCCTGAAAATCGCCTCTTCATTGTGGAATCTAATCATCCGATTTACACCCCGAAACGCTATCGCAATTGGTTTGGTCAATTGTTAGAGCATTCGCCGTATTGTGAGCGTGATATTCGCAAGCCCCAGGCCTTAGAGACGCATAACGAAAAAGGAGACTTTTTGATGAAAATTAAAAAGCAAAATGATTTGATCGACATGGTTTATGCGACGCACCCTTTTGATGTCGTGGGTTACGATGGGTATAATTATCCCTATGCCTTTTCAATTCACGATTTTGAACCCATTACTGGGCGAATCCATCAACCACCGCCAGTACACCAGACTTTTGAGACAGCGGCCTTTGTAGTGTGCAGTTTTGTGCCGAGACTTTATGATTATCATCCTTTGAGCATACCTGCGCCTTACAATCACAGTAATATCGATTCTGATGAGGTTATTTATTATGTCGATGGCGATTTTATGAGTCGTAACGATATCGCCCCAGGTCATATTTCGTTGCACCCGGCAGGGATTCCCCATGGGCCACATCCAGGAGCAACCGAGCGCAGTATTGGCAAGACCCAAACTGAAGAATTGGCTGTAATGGTGGATACGTTTAAGCCGTTAATGGTGACTGAGCAAGGCTTGGCTATATCCGATGGCAATTATTATCAATCTTGGTTAGGTTAACAAATTACAAATCCATTGAACATGGCAGAAATTAAAAACTTAGAGCACCTTCAAAATACAGAGTACTCCCTAAAGAAAATTTTCGACGAAGCTGAGGATTTCTTACCCCTATTGGGCACCGATTACGTAGAACTATACGTGGGTAACGCAAAGCAATCCGCGCATTTTTACAAAACCGCATTCGGCTTTCAATCTGAGGCCTATGCTGGTTTAGAGACCGGGGCAAAAGACAAAGTGTCTTACGTCTTAAAACAAGACAAAATTCGTCTGGTATTGACCACACCACTGAATCCTGATGGCCCTATAAACGCACATATCAATAAGCACGGCGATGGGGTCAAAGTGGTTGCGCTCTGGGTTGATGATGCTACTAAGTCTTGGGAGGAAACTACCAAGCGCGGAGCCCGATCATTTATGGAGCCGACTGTAGAAGAAGATGATCACGGGCATGTAGTGCGCTCAGGAATTTATACTTACGGAGAGACCGTCCATATTTTTGTAGAGCGTAAAAACTATAAGGGGGTGTTTCTGCCAGGTTACAAACCATGGAAGTCTCATTATAATCCGGAGCCTGTTGGTCTAAAGTTTATTGACCATATGGTGGGTAATGTGGATTGGAACGAGATGAATACCTGGTGCGAATTTTACGGTAAAGTCATGGGATTTGCCCAAATTATTTCCTTTGACGACAAAGACATTTCGACCGATTATACCGCCCTGATGAGTAAGGTTATGAGTAATGGTAATGGGCGCATAAAATTCCCGATTAACGAACCTGCTGAGGGTAAGAAAAAATCACAAATCGAGGAGTATCTGGATTATTATAATGGACCCGGTGTTCAGCATATCGCTGTAGCTACTGATGACATCGTCTCTACCGTCTCAGCCATGCGTGCGCGCGGCGTTGAATTCTTGTATGTTCCTGAAACTTACTATGAAGATTTGTTAGACCGTGTTGGAAAAATCGATGAAGATATTTCCGTATTGAAACAACACGGCATTTTAATTGATCGCGACGAAGAGGGGTATTTATTGCAGCTCTTTACTAAACCTGTGGTGGATCGTCCTACTTTGTTTTTTGAAATTATTCAGCGTAAAGGGGCTCAAAGTTTTGGAAAAGGAAATTTCAAAGCCTTATTTGAAGCCATAGAACGTGAACAAGAGGCTCGCGGAACGCTTTAACATGAAAGGATTTTCAATGCTATCATATCGATGGTTTTTGTGGGTGGGTATTCTATTTTGGAATAGTTTACTTGTGGCACAAGAGTCTGAGAATGCTTATACCGACGGAGAATGGTGTAAATTTCGTGTGCACTATGGTTTTGTTACGGCGGGCTACGCTTCGATTAAAGTTCAAGCGTCAACCTTAAATACTAAACCCGTCTATCACATCCAAGGCGAGGGCCGTACTTCAGGAATCTCCAAATGGTTTTTTTACGTTGAGGATTATTATCAATCGTATATCGATCGTTCGACCCAAATGCCCTTACGATTTATTCGAAAAATAAATGAAGGAGGATATACTAAAGACGTTCAAATTGATTTTAATCGTGAAGCATTAACGGCGCGTATTTGGAATAAAGAAAATAACGTCAAGGTCACTGCGGAGATCACTCCGCTTACTCAGGATCTCGTTTCTGCGTTTTATTATCTGCGTAATTCGATTGATATCAGCACAATTAAAGTCGGCGAGACGGTTGATTTGGATATGTTTTTTGACAAAGAAGGCTATAAGTTTCGCATGAAGTTTCTCGGTAGAGAAGAACTCAAAACCCGATTTGGTAAGGTTAAAACACTCAAATTCAGACCTTATGTCGAAGGGGGTCGTGTTTTTAAGGAAAAAGAAAGTGTCACAGTATGGGTAAGTGATGATCAAAATAAAATACCCTTGTTGATTAAAGCTGATTTGGCCGTGGGTTCATTAAAAGCCTCTTTGCACGAATTCAAAGGTCTAAAACACCCGTTTAAAATTTTGGAATTATAGCCATGGCAGACGATTTGAATAAACGAGATGAATTGTTATCGGACCTTCAAAAAAAGTACGATGCCATAGGTCAAGATTTGAATACTCATCTCTCAGGATTGCTACAGCACGAGCCTTTAACGTATTGGGATTATATTCAAGTTGATGCATTACTCGGGTTACAGACAAAACGCACGGTATTCCCTGATGAAATGGTCTTTATTATGTATCATCAGATCAATGAGTTGATCTTTAAGATGATCCTTTGGGAGATAGAGCAAGTGGCGCATCACAAATCACTGACTACGACTTTTTTTGCCGAGCGATTGTTGAGAATTTCCAGGTATTTTGACATGCTCACCACCTCATTTGATATTATGACGCAAGGGATGGAAGTTGATCAGTATATGAAATTTAGAAATTCATTAGCTCCTGCATCAGGATTTCAAAGTGCGCAGTATCGTAAGATCGAATTCGCCTCAACAGAGCTGATCAATTTAATTGATGCGCGTTTCCGAGAGACAATAGACCGCAATACACCTTATGAGCATGCTCTAGATCACCTGTATTGGCAGGCTGCGGGAAAAGATTACGAAACGGGCAAAAAGACTTATCTACTCACGGCATTTGAAAAGCGTTATCGAGATGAATTTGTCGCCTTTACCCAAGAGTACAACACAATAAATTTGGCATCAAAATTTAAATCTTTGCCGGCAGAGGATCAAAAAAATCCAGAGCTCATAAAGGCCATGCGCCATTACGATTACACGGTTAACATCACTTGGGTCATGGCTCATTATCGCACAGCGAATAAATATTTAAATAGTGGCAAAAATCAAGCCGCAGCGACTGGAGGAAGTGCTTGGGCGAAGTACATGCATCCAAAATATCAAAAACGAATATTTTTTCCAGAATTGTGGAGTGAACAAGAACGAGAAAATTGGGGCCATGAGGTTTAAGAAAACGCAAAACTTATTTCTTGGCCTTCTTTTGGGTCTCATTGTGTTGATGGTTTCTTGTGGCGAGGACAAAGACTCCTCAGCAGCTGCACAAGAGCCCGACCCGATTATCGAAGAATACGGGATGATACTCAATGATTTTGAAGTGGTCCGTGATACGGTAATGACTGGAGATACTTTTGGTGGGATTTTGAGCAATCATGGAGTGTCTCAAGCCAAAATCTACGAGGTTGCAACGACATTTCGTGAGGTATTTGATGTGCGTAAAATTGGAGTAGGGCGTCCCTATGTACTGCTAAAATCAAAGGATTCTCTGAATCAGACACAGTTGTTTGTTTACGAGAAAAACAGAATTGAATACGCCGTTATTGATTTTCGAGATAGCCTCAAGGTTTATCATGAAAAAAAGCCAATTCGCTTGGTTGAAAAAACAGCCTCAGGGGTAATTACCAGTTCATTGTCTGAAACGCTTTCTTCACAGGAATTATCACCCTATTTGGCCGAAGCGATGTCCGATATTTACGCCTGGACCATTAACTTTTTTCAGCTACAAAAGGGGGATTATTTTAAAATCGTTTATGATGAGCGGGTCATTTCTGATTCAATTCCCGGGGGTGTCGCGCAAATTAAAGCGGCTTATTTTTCTCACAAAGGAGAGCCCTTTTATGCCTTTCGATTTATGCCCGAAAATGAACCAGGGGCAGTGCCTGATTTTTATGACGAGGAGTCAAATAATTTGCGGCGCGCCTTTTTGAAGGCCCCAGTTAAGTTTAGTCGTATTTCTTCGCGATATAATTTGAAGCGACGTATTGCCCACTATGGTTATAAAGTTCGCCCACACAAAGGGACCGATTTTGCGGCCCCGGTGGGCACCCCGATTATCGCTACTGCAGATGGTATTGTAACCAAAGCGGAACGTCGAGGAGGCAATGGCATTTATGTGAAAATACGTCATAACGCGACTTACGAGACCCAATACTTGCACATGAAAAAATACAAGGTTAAAAAAGGCCAGCGCGTGCGTCAAGGCGATGTCATTGGTTGGGTTGGAATGACCGGAAACACCAGTGGACCCCACGTGTGCTATCGTTTTTGGAAAAATGGTCGACAAGTCGATCCATTTAAAACTGATTTGCCCAAAGCCGAGCCAATGCCCGGTAAATTCAAGACCGAATTTACTCAGCTCATGCTTCCGTTAAAGGATCAATTGGATTGCATCCCCAGTCCTTAAGTGGCTGTTAATAAACCTGTTGTTATCTTTTTAGTGCTGAAAAAAGCCGTGTGTTAATTTATCTTAACTTGTAGATATTCTAGAGTTAGCATTTTGTTCATATGAACTTGAGGCTATCTCTGTGAAAA
>RFXU01000150.1 GCA_009921505.1 Flavobacteriaceae bacterium | reverse complement strand
CTCAAAAACCTTCCACATGTTCCACACCTTCCACCCTAGGTAACCCAACCCCACCTCACATTACCCCCCACTCACCACAAAAACGTCTATGCAGTGCCGCGGGTTTGCTACTAGTGTAGCTAGTACTAATGAAATTTAGGCCAAGAAATCTTATCATTAAAATTGGAAAAGGCACTCATCCGATTTATGCCAAATATCCAATGTTAGACATATGTTATTTCTTACGCTAGGCTCATTCAAAAAAAAGGTGAACTATGAAGCTTTCCGTCAAAGGCTGCAGAGGGTCAATTCCAGTTGCATCGAAGAGCAAGCAACACTTTGGTGGCAACACGTCTTGCTACACCGTGGAAACTTCAGACCACTTATTTGTGATTGATGCCGGTACGGGCTTCAAGAATGTGGATTTAAATTCTCACTCTGAGTGTTTTGTACTGATAAGCCATTTCCACCATGACCATATTCAAGGCTTACCTTTTAATAAATCTCTTTTTTCCTTGAACCGACCAGTCACTTTTGTGAATGATTTAGTTAGTGAAATGAAGTTCAAAGAGACATTGGAACTATGCTTCTCGCCTCCCTATTTCCCAATCAATCTATTTAGTAACCTATCTAATATTGAATTTTGTCTTTCTGAAAAATTAATAAATCAAGCTGATAAGAATTTTGATTTGAAAACAATTGAGCTTAACCACCCAGGCGGCTCTATCGGCTACCGAATAGATCATCAGAACAAATCAATAACCTGCCTTTGCGACAATGAATTTCATCAAGAGCAGTTGAACACGCTGCTCGAATTTGTAGAAAATTCGGACATAGTGTTATGGGATGGTATGTTCACCGACGCAGAACTAGTCAATAAAAAAGGCTGGGGTCATTCGTCTATCGAACAAGCAATCGATTTTTTCAGTGAAGCCAAAATAAAGAACCTTTTGATATCACATCATGATCCTTCGAGGACTGACAAAGAATTAAACCAACTCAAATCAAAATTACCATCGGGAGTTTTCTTAGCTTACGAAGGATTAGAATTGGAGATATGAAATGGAAAGAATTGAATGCTACAAGGGTAAAACAATTTTTAAAAAAGGAGATGCGGCAAATGGCCTTTATATAGTGGGTACTGGTGCCGTGGGTATTTACTTTCCAACAAACATTACTTTGGAAAAACCCGATATTATTCTAAAGAAAAATGCAATTTTTGGCGAAATGGGGGTTATCGATACGGCACCTAGAATGGCGACAGCAAAAGCAATTGATGAATCAATAGTCCTGTTCATTTCAAAAAGTGAATTCGAAGAAAGATTAAGTAAATCTGACACAATTGTTCGCGGCGTCTTGGCCATTTTGTCAGAACGATTGAGAGACATTCAAATTAAACGGTGAACCCTTTTTATTGCACTAATTCGCTGATTGAAAAACAATCCATGATTTGCATAACTAAAATCTCTTACTCCATTCAAGCAAAACACTATCGTTCTCAGTGTTTTCGCTGAGTTCAACTAAAATGGCTTTAGCCGTTTCATGCTCCTTAGCATAGTACGCTGTCACAAGATTATATAACGCGTTAACTGTTTTCTTTTTCGATTCAATATTTTCAGAAGTATCCGCCCCAAATACCTCATACACTTCAATTTCTTCGGTTTTCCCTTTAACTATAGTCTTATCTATTAAACGACAAAACTGTTTTAGCTTTGCATCTAAAGCATCATAGACAGACTTAGATATAATGATATTAGTCCCGTAATTTTTACATAAACTTTCAAGTCTTGCCGATACGTTCACCGTGTCGCTGATAACTGTAGTTTCCATCCTATCAGTTTCACCTATTGTACCTAAAATTAAATTTCCAACGTGTATGCCAATCCCCATATCTAAACCTACTGCATGTGCACTGGATGGGTCTTCGCCCCAACTTCTTAACTGTTTAATCATTTCAATTGCTGCCTTAACTGCATCATCAGGACCATTTGAGAATAATGCCATGATCGCATCGCCGATATATTTATCTATAAATCCACTATTTTCATTAATTGATGGAGTCACCTTACTTAAATACTGGTTTAAAAAACTGAAGTTTTGCTCCGGAGACATTTTTTCGGAAATTGATGTAAAATTTCTCATGTCCGAAAATAATACAGCCATATTAAGTCTGGTGCTATCACCCAGCTTTACTTCGATTATACTTTCTTTTTCTAATAACGTTAAAAATTGTTTTGGAACAAAGCGTTCATACGAAGAATTCAAAGTCTGGATTTCAGTTATTCGATTTTTGATATTGTCCTTCATCAGCTGAATTCCATTTTGAAGTGCCTCAACCTCTTTTGAAGAGGATAATTTTGGCACATCACTTTTTAAATCACCGGCCGCTATATTTTTTACCGCATTGTTTAATAACAAAATTGGGTGTGAAATGGTCCGTGCAAAAAATAGCGACAAGATACCTCCAACAAATAAAAATATGACAGTAATCACGATTTGGTTTTCGGTTAAACTTCGGAGCTGCGAGTTGACTTCCGATGTATCAAAAACCAGCTCAATTACCCTATCACCCTGCGACGCTGAACCAAGTTGATCATCAACATCTGCTTTGACGTACAAGGTTCTAGTGTTATTTTTTTCATCAAAATACTGTTCTGTCATCCCAGAGTCATAAACTTGCCTTACCCTTTCAATCTGATATGACTGAGGCTCAAAGTCTGGCTGATTCAATATTTTACCGTTACTATTAAAGATCAAAACTGAATTTAATGCTGGGTTAAAATCTTCAAATCGCGTTGCAATTTTAAGTAAATCTAAATTTTTCAAAGGTAATTCAAACTGAGATGATTTAATACCGATCTCTAAAATATACTTTTTATCAGGCGTTCCCCAGTAAGCATATTTTCTTACGTTTCCAGTTACTGTCTCACCAGCAATTCGGTCACCTTGATAACGGCTCTCAATGCGGATTTTTTGTAGTTGTTCATTAAACTCAGGCGCAACCTTAGAAAAATCGAGGCCAAAATCCTTTTCAAATGTTGTGTGTATTATGACCCCGTTTTCATTTATGATGTATAAGTCGAATTCTTCGCCCAGTTCATTCTTCAGAGTAACCAAATCAATCTCATCAACAACGCCATTGGCGTTGTAATACGCTTCTTTGAATGGTTCGAATGCGGCAAGCATTTTATTTTCCATGCTTAAAGATAAAATTTGGTAACCAACTTCTACCAGATCATAAGCACCAATCACATTTTCAGCGGTCTGAGCCGTCATAAAATCAAAGTTATCTTTCAATGCAGCGCTCGCCTTCCTGTAGTCGGCAATTGATAGCATTGCCAATGCAGGAACAAATACAATAATGAACGAAACGATTATTAAAGTTCTGATCGAAAGTTTCATGGTGCGCTCCAATGGTGTAAATCAAGCATATCACATTTTTCCAATTTTTTCAGATTTAAATATTTCATGATTTTTCAGAAACTGCTGCCAGAGAACCTGTTTACCATATTTCAACCAAAAAATCGTAGTAGTTGCGATGGCCTCACTGAGAAGTAAACTAGAAGCGTTTGCCAAACAAAGTGAAGCGACACTGGATTTTTTCAAATTGCAGTCACGCTTGAACAGATTGATATGTGGAACTTACCAACTCGTGAACCAAAGCGTTAATCGCCAGCAGATATGGCATGGCCGTATGAGTTTGCTTGTAAACCTGATACAATACCCCCCGACACTTTGCGAGAGCTTATAAGATACTACATCGATCTTGTTTATCCTCGAGAAGAGCTAGAGCGAATGAAAAAATAGAAGCTATGGAGCGGGAGCAATTTCGAATAGTCTTTGCATCAAAAGGTACTTCGGAATGATCACTTACACGGGTGGTTCGCGCGAACCATGTACTTTAAATTCCAACTGTTTATCCTTAGGGTCTATGTTCTAGAAAAAAACTAATCGATCTTTTGTAATTCTGCAAAAACATTATCATGTAGGAACCAATAGTAAGCACATTAGTGCGCATTAAACCAATACTTGATTTTAGAATTCTTTTATCGTGGTATTAATGCTAATGAAGATAATGTGTAATAGGGAAAGAAAGTTTGCCAAAAATATTAACTTTCGCAAACATAAAGGGCGGTGTTGGAAAAACAACACTGTGCGTAAATATGGCAGCAACTTTAATACGCAAAGGTTTTAATGTTTGTGCAATAGATGCCGATCAACAGAAATGTTTAGAAGACTGGATACTGGGTTCAAATGATAAATACCTTCAGAAAGTACGTTTAATTTCACATGATCATAATTTTGATGAGACTTTAGACTGTGATTTTGTCTTGGTTGATACCCAAGGAAGTTTAACACGTGATTTAGCCCATTTTTTTAGGATATCATCGATGGTAATCGTTCCATGCCGTGTTTCTAGAGATGATGTTGTGGGTAGGGGTTGGATCGAAGCGTTTTTAAATGAAGCAAGCGACAATTTTACGAACGTCCAAGTGTTAACTGTACTTAATGGCGTAAATAAACGAAGTTCTCTGCTGCTACACGTAATTGAACAATTGATCGAAGACAAAATTTTGTTATCAAAAACGACGATATCACAGCGGGTTTGTTTTGGTGAAGCTAATGTGAATAAAACGTCAATTATTACTCAAAATCGTTTTGCAGAGAAAGAATTTCAAGGTTTAGTAGACGAAA
>RFXU01000149.1 GCA_009921505.1 Flavobacteriaceae bacterium | reverse complement strand
TGAACAAAGCCGAGCGCATCGCCTACATCGACGATCGACTGCAAACGTTGTACCCCGAGACGCCGGTTCCCCTTGATCACCGCGACGCCTATACCCTGTTAATCGCCGTGCTACTGAGCGCGCAATGTACCGATGAGAGAGTCAACCAGGTTACTCCCGCACTGTTTGCGCGCGCCGCCACGCCGCAGGACATGGTCGCACTCTCGGTGGAAGACATTCGCAGCCGCTTTGGCCACGGCAAGAGAAACACCCAATATCGCATTAGCCCCTAAACGGCTTTTATTTTTGGTCCCGTCCAAATCAATCATGATTTGATCTATACCTTCTTGATCAAAAACTGAAAGCCCCAGTAAAGCGTCGCTAATTTCTCCATTGACATGGGCTACGGCATCAAGTACTGCCTTACCCATATAATCACTACCACCGTCACGAAGCTCTACGGCCTCGTGTTCACCGGTCGAAGCTCCGGAAGGAACTGCGGCCCGCCCCATGTATCCATGTTCTGTAGTAACATCTACTTCAATGGTTGGATTTCCTCTTGAATCAAAAATTTGACGTGCGTGTATCTCTATAATGCTGCTCATAGTTATTATTTTTTTCGTTTGCGAATATACAAAAGTAAAGACGGTAAATTCCCGAATCTATTAGTTCTTGCTGCTTAGAGAAGCAACGTATTGATCAAATAAATAGGTCGCATCATTTGGACCAGGACTCGCCTCGGGGTGATACTGCACGGAAAAAGCAGGCTTATTCTTTACCCGAATCCCGGCCACAGTGTGGTCATTTAAATGTACATGCGTTATTTCAAGTTCAGAATGCGCCTCTGTCTCTTCGCGATTTACCGCGAATCCATGGTTTTGTGAGGTAATTTCACCTTTTCCGGTTAACAAATTCTTTACTGGATGATTAATTCCTCTGTGACCATTGTGCATTTTAAAGGTCGAAACGCCGTTGGCCAATGCCAGAATTTGGTGACCAAGACAAATGCCAAAGATCGGCGCGCCATCGTTCAAGATATGACGCGTCGTTTCAATAGCCTCTTTTAGTGGCTCAGGATCTCCTGGTCCATTGCTCAAAAAATACCCGTCAGGATTAAACCCTTTTAAATCCGCGAAAGAAGTATTGTATGGAAAGACCTTAACATAACAATCTCGTTTAACAAGATGTCTTAAGATATTTTTCTTAATCCCTAAGTCAAGGGCTGCGACCCGATAACTCGCGTCTGGATTTCCAACGGTGTAAGGTTCAGTCGTGGAAACTTTAGAGGACAATTCAAGGCCTTTCATATCGGGCACTAGGGCCAGCTCCTTTTTCAAAGCATCAACTTCATCGACACGTGTTGAAATTACCGCATTCTGCGCTCCATTATCACGAATGTATGCAACAAGCGCCCGAGTATCTACCTCGCTTATGGCAAACAAATTATTTTTATTTAAAAAATCTTCGAGAGACTGGTCCGCTGAAACTCTAGAATACGGATAACTAAAATTGCGACATACTAAACCGGCTATTTTCACTCCATCTGATTCTACCTCCTGAGGATGTGTCCCATAATTACCAATATGGGCATTGGCGGTCACCATAATTTGTCCAAAATAAGATGGATCTGTAAAGATTTCTTGATACCCAGTCATCCCTGTATTAAAACAAACCTCACCAAAAGCTGTTCCTTCGTTTCCTCCTACAGATTTTCCATAAAAAATAGTCCCATCAGCTAACAGGACTAGTGCGTCTTTTCGTTTTGTATACTTCATTTTGAAAAAAGGGTTTTACAAAAATATATAAAAAAAGGGACTAACTTTAATGGTCAGTCCCTTTATTAGAATTTAATGAATCAATCATTTTTATTCTTCTTCTTTTACAGCATCTACAGCAGCAACTGCAGCCGGAGCACTAGTGGCGCCTGCACCGCGTCGGCCGCGTCTTGTTGACTTTTTCTTAGTGGCTTTACCTACATTATATATTTCGTTGTAGTCTACCAACTCAATAAGGCACATATCTGCGTTATCTCCTAATCGATTCCCCAATTTGATGATACGCGTATAACCTCCTGGTCGGTCACCCACTTTCACAGCAACATCACGAAAAAGTGCAGTGACTGCATCTTTTTGTCTTAGTCGTGCAAAGACGATACGACGGTTGTGTGTTGTATCTTCTTTAGACTTGGTTACGAGCGGCTCTACAAACTGCTTTAAGGCTTTGGCCTTAGCAACGGTCGTATTAATGCGTTTGTGCTCAATCAGTGAACACGCCATATTAGCCAACATCGCTTTTCTGTGCGCTGTTTTTCTTCCTAAATGATTATTTTTCTTACCGTGTCTCATTATTTATGCTTTATCGACGTTTCTTTAGAAACTAGTCTTTATCTAATTTATATTTTGACAAATCCATACCGAAGTTAAGTCCCTTGATGTTGACTAACTCCTCAAGTTCAGTCAATGATTTTTTTCCAAAGTTGCGGAATTTCATCAGGTCGTTTTTGTTAAACGAAACCAAATCGCCTAGGGTTTCTACTTCTGCAGCTTTAAGACAATTTAATGCACGTACGGAAAGATCCATATCGATTAATTTAGTCTTAAGCAATTGACGCATATGCAAAGACTCTTCATCATAGGTCTCAGTTTGCGCAATTTCATCGGCCTCTAAAGTGATGCGCTCATCACTGAATAGCATAAAGTGATGTATTAGCGTTTTAGCCGCTTCTGTCAAAGCGTCTTTAGGGTGAATAGAACCGTCTGTGATAATTTCAAAAACAAGTTTTTCATAGTCAGTTTTCTGTTCTACACGGAAATTCTCAATGCTGTATTTTACATTTTTGATTGGCGTATAAATCGAATCTGTGAAGATCGTTCCAAGAGGCGCATTCGCTTTCTTGTTTTCTTCAGCAGGAACGTATCCACGACCTTTTTCAATCGTTAATTCGATATTCAAATTAACTTTTGCATCCATGTTACAGATAACTAATTCAGGGTTAAGGACCTGAAATCCTGAAATAAACTTCTGGAAATCACCAGCAGTCAATTTATCGTTACCAGAGACAGAAATCGTTACTGTTTCGTTGTCGATTTCATCAATTTGTCTTTTGAAACGAACTTGTTTCAAATTCAAAATCATTTCGGTAACATCCTCAACAACTCCTGGAATCGTTGAAAATTCGTGATCCACGCCTTCGATACGCACCGAAGTGATTGCAAATCCCTCTAAAGAAGAGAGAAGAACACGTCTTAGGGCATTACCTACGGTCAATCCATATCCAGGCTCCAAAGGGCGAAATTCAAATTTCCCCTCGAAATCCGTTGAATTGATCATGATAACTTTATCAGGCTTTTGAAAACTAAATACTGCCATAACTTGAAGGTGGGTTTAAAATTATTTAGAATACAATTCGACGATGAATTGCTCATTGATGTTTTCAGGAATCTGCAAACGCTGAGGTACAGAAACAAAAGTTCCCTCCTTTTTATCAGTGTTCCAGGTAATCCATTCGAAAACATGACTTGAATTAGCTAAAGATTGTTGGATAGCGTCGAGCGATTTTGATTTCTCACGGACAGCAACAACATCTCCAGGCTTTAATTGATAAGAAGGAATGTTAACCTTTTCACCATTTACGGTAATGTGTCGGTGTGACACTAATTGACGCGCAGCGCTGCGGCTTGGCGCAATGCCCATACGAAAAACAACATTGTCTAAACGAGACTCACACAATTGAAGCAATACCTCACCGGTAATTCCAGGAGCAGCTGTTGCTTTTTTGAATAAGTTACGAAATTGACGCTCTAAAATACCATAGGTATATTTAGCCTTTTGTTTTTCTGCCAACTGAACAGCGTATTCGGACTTCTTACCGCGTCTGCGGTTTTGTCCGTGTTGTCCTGGAGGATAATTGCGTTTTTCGAATGATTTGTCTTCACCGTAAATCGCTTCACCGAATTTACGCGCGATTTTAGTCTTTGGACCAGTATATCTTGCCATTTTGTTTTGTTTTAAGAGGGAAAATCTAAATTAAGGTCGTCCTTTAGTTTTCTTTTTCCTCCGATTGATACTTTAAATTATACTCTTCTTCTTTTTGGTGGACGGCATCCGTTATGCGGCATTGGTGTGATGTCAACGATTTCCGTTACTTCAATTCCTGCATTGTGAATGGTTCTGATGGCGGATTCTCTTCCGTTACCAGGACCTTTAACGTATACCTTTACTTTACGCAACCCAGCTTCATGGGCTACTGAAGAAGCATCTTCAGCTGCCAATTGAGCCGCGTAAGGCGTGTTTTTCTTTGAGCCTCTAAAACCCATTTTTCCAGCGGAGGACCAAGAGATCACATCGCCGTTTTTGTTGGTCAAGGAGATAATGATATTGTTGAATGATGCGGTAATATGTGCCTCACCAGACGCTTCAATAACAACTTTTCTCTTTTTCGTATTCTTTGCACTAGACTTTGCCATATCTCTAGAAATTATTTAGTTGCTTTTTTCTTGTTAGCAACTGTTTTACGTTTTCCTTTTCTGGTTCTCGAGTTATTCTTGGTGCGTTGTCCTCTAAGTGGGAGTCCAGCTCTGTGTCGAATACCTCTGTAGCAACCGATGTCCATCAAACGCTTGATGTTCAATTGAATTTCACTACGTAATTCGCCTTCGATCTTGAATGACCCTACAGCCTCACGAATGGCACCGATTTCATCATCGTTCCACTCGCTGACCTTTTTGTCTTCACTGACGCCAGCTTTCTTTAAGATATCT
>RFXU01000148.1 GCA_009921505.1 Flavobacteriaceae bacterium | reverse complement strand
CGCGATTCTCAATTGCCACACTTGCAAAAGTTGGCTAGTCTTAAAAATGTTTGCCTTAAGCCTAGCGCCATTTATGTAGATGAGCCAGCCCCACAAGTGGACGGGTTAGATGCGGGCACTTCAGTTTATACATCACAAGCCCAAGCCGAGCAAGACGGGCACTATGTGTGCCCAGCCACTATAGAAGGCAACGAGCCAACTTGTCAAGCCAATAATTGCAACCTTTGCTTTATTAAGGGATGCAAAAAGGGCATAGCATACTTAGCCCACTAAGTCAACCATTAAAAATGTCCTAAGTTGTTGTTATTCAACGACTTATGGCGCGCCGGCGCGCTGTAAGTACTTGATATTCAAAGACTTACGACAAAATGCATTTTATTTAACTTTTTTCTTGCGGTAATTAGGTAACGGCGCTACATTACTATTATGACAATTAAAGACAACGGAAAAGAATTCCACTTCGAGCGCTTGTCCAATGGACTGCTTCGCACTTATGATTATGCTTGCGCTTGGGATGTGACATTCAAAAAGATTAACGGCAAGTGGGAAGGTTGGCACAATGGCGGATACATTGGCTACAAAAGCCTACTTAACAAACTCAACTTATTGCAACAACAAGTTGATGCAGAAATGGCATTGACAAAAGACTTAAAGGAAGTTATATAATTATTATGAAAAGTTTTGATGATTTAGAATTCACTTACGATGACTATATCAGAAGATGGAGTGCATCGCTCACACTTGATAATGGATATTTGTTCTCAGTTATTGCGGGCAACGATGACGGAGCATTTCAACCATTTTATGGTCGTTATCCCGATACTTTTGAAGTTGCAGTATTTAATGAAGATGGACATTTTGTTCCTCTTGGTGCATACGATGATGTTCTCGGTTGGCAAGATCGAAACAAAGTAAGCTCTCTTATTCGTCAATTTGAGATAGATGGGCAAGCTCATGAAAATTTACTCGTTGCAATGCGCGAAGAAAAAAGAGAAAAAAAGTTTGCATAAACCTAAAAACTACATTACCTTATTATTATGACATTAACACAAGATCAAAGAATCGCAATTATCAAGCACGCCGCAGAAAGCTCACAAAAAGTTTCTGCAACTAAGTCAGTCGCTGACTTTATTGAGGAAATCAAAACGGAAGAGGTTTTGGGCGAGCATGGTTTACTAGATGCTCAAGATTACGACATTCAGGATGAGGCTTCTTTATTTGATTATTCACCAAATGCCGAGTCGATTGATGAAGAGGATTTGGAAATTGGGATTAGCGATGAAATGAAAGGGCTTTACTCATGATTATTTTAGAGACATTAGTTTATCTTTTTTTCTTAACTCCAACTTTTTTCGCTTGTTATGCTATGTTGAAATGTTTGTTTGAGAATTAACTCAAATATTGTCAAATATTCGAAAAAATACACCCCTCCCCGCCTACGGGAGGGGTTTTTGTTACGCATAAAAATGTTCTAAGTTATTGATATTCAACGACTTACGGCAGGCCGGCGCGCCATAAGTGCCTAACACTCAACGACTTATGACAAAATGCGATTTAGCTCACTTTTTTCTTGTGTTTAATTAGGTTCGGCGCTAGTTTATAAGTATGGAAAGAATAGTAAAAACCTTAATGAACCGCGACGGGCTTACCCGTGAAGAGGCGGAGGATCAAGTCGTGGCATTCAATTCCGAGATGTGGCTCGATGTTGGGCAAGGCGGTAGTCTCTCCCAATGGGAGGAAGCCTTTATTGACGAGTTTTCCTTAGAGCCGGATTTCTTCGAAGAATTGGTCTTTTAAATTTGACAAAACCCGGCAACTCAACTAAATTAGTATTATGTTAGTATTAGACACACCCGAAGCAATCGAACAACACAGAAAACGTACTTTATTGGTAGGACTCCGCACAGAGATGCTCACCGGCATGAAATTGACACGCGGCAGAACTTGCTATGCCATAATCAAAGAAGAATTTGGTTTGCGCGGTGGCAAAGAAAAGGTATACTATGCATTTAAAAAACTAATAGAAGGATAAGATTATGGAAGGATACAACGGTTGGAAGAATTGGGCAACTTGGAACGTAGCGCTTTGGCTAGGTAACGACGAGTCACTCTATAAGGTGGCTCGCAGATGTGTGAGGTATGCTGATGTTGTGGATCGCTTGGAAGAAATGGAAACGTTCAGAACTCCTGACGGGGCGAGTTACAACGACCCCGACCTAGACACCTACGCTCTTGACGAGTGGCTTATGGACGAGTTTTAATCTCATAAACTGCTGATAGTCAACGACTTACAGCAGGCCGGCGCGCCATAAGTGCTTGATATTCAAAGACTTATGTAATTAAGTCTTCGCTATACACCCAGACCCTCCCGCTATCCCAATCTGAATGATCTGTGATTTCTGTGAACAATCCACTTTTTAAGTTGACATTTAGCATATCACGACTAATGACATACTCACGCTCATTATATGGATGGTTATTCTCTACCTCTGCAATTATGACACACTTGTCCGAGCTAGTGGTGAGAAGTAGTTTTTTATTTTTCATATTAACTAATGGCTTTAATTAGTTCGCTCTCATTGGTATTACTCACACGAGTGTAATGTAAAACATTGTAAAGAAAACCTTCGATTTTGTTTTTTAATTCCTTGAGATCGTAGGCAAGCGCAACTTCTTTTTCGTCTTCGTCTTCGATAGATTCAACCTCGATGGAATCGACAAACAAGTTGCCATCATCCAACTCTAAAGTGGCATTAACACTCATGCCACCCTCAAAGTAATTTTTGCCTGTGTTAAAGTTGAGGTATACGTTGACGATGTGGTCATCGACGCAGTCGATGGTTTCTAGTTCTAGGTCTTTAATGTTCATACTTTACTATCGTCTATTTACGGGTGAAAGTCAAACTAATTGCGAATTATTTTCGATAAAGTTATTCACATTTTTGATAGCGGGATAGGTCAACTTTTTAGTTGCCGGTTTGGCATGGCATATGAACATTAATTGCATAAGTCGTTGTTGTTCAAAAACTTATGACGCGCCGGCCTGCCATAAATGATTGGTAGTCAACGACTTATGTCAAAAGTCGTATTGGTCATGGTAGCCGTAGTCTATGTCTTCAGCCTCCTGAAATTCCAATAGGGCAACCCTGTCCTCTAGGTCTCCAATTTCGTTACGGATCACAGTGCGATCTGTAGGGGTAAGGTCAGCCGAGCTTTTTAGAGCTTGGTGAAGTTTGGCAATTTCGGCGAGCATTTCTTTTTTATTCATACCTAAAACTAACACTTAGCAAAGGGTTTGTCAAATTTTTTTGTAATTATTTTTGATTATGTAAGTAGCTATATATCAACTACTTACAGCAACCCCCTTCGGGGGCCGCCGTAAGTGCCTGGTATTCAAGCACTTACGGAATGTTTATTTACTTTTTAACCTTGAAGGCTTCGCCTTTAAGTGATATATGGGTTTGCTTGGTGTTCTTCGCGAGTTGAGAGGCTAAGGCTAGCGCGTCAGACTCTTTCGTAAACTCGTCTACGAGTTTGCCGAAGGAAAAGACTTGTAACCAATTTGAGAAGTTAGGATTATTTCTGATTGCTATCATATTTATAATGTAGTTGAGTTTCTGAGTAAAGTCAAGACTTTTTCATATTCTTTTTGCGCTTCCGTGAGCGCAGTGTGGGCATCCTGTATGGCTTGCGCGGTGGTATGTGTTTCGTGCCATTCTTCTTTTATTCTATTAACAAGAAAGTTAAGATTACCATGCGCCTTGCTCATAGCAAGGGCGCAATCTAGTTCGGGATATGGTACTCTTTCGGCGCTCATTGATTATTAAAAGCATGAATGATTTGGTCGATATTCCAAACGTTATTTGCAACGTCAAGGAATAGTTCGGCGCCTTCGAGTGGTTCAAAGCCTAAGCGATCAATGATGCCTAGCTCTTCCGTCATGAATTGTTGTAGTTCTTCTGTCATATTACTACTATCGTCTATTTAAGGGTTAAAGTCAAATTTATTTTGCAATTATTTTAGCAAGCTCAGACTCCCAACCTTTTAAGCGCATGGCAAGGTTAGTAAGCTCGTCTAAAGATTCTGCTTCGCGCAGTTGGCTTTTAATTTCATTTATTTTTTCTTGGATTTGTTTTTCTTTCATACCTTACTATCGTATATTTTTAGCTCTACGTCAAATTTATTTTCATTATAATTCAACTAAGTTTTTACCTTATTCTACTGCAGTTAAATTCCTATATTGGCATGGTTCTTGTACGTTAATTTCGTAAGTGCTTGATTATCAAGTACTTAGGCGGGCCCGGCGTGCCATAAGTCGTTGGTATTCAACAACTTAGGAGATCATTTTGACCCAAGCGTCAACCCTTTGATTCCAATTAAGTTGAATTCTTGCTTCTATGCTCCACATATCTATTAGGGTGCAGAGTATCCACCCTTGGCGCTTTTGTAAGCGGGCTTTTTTTATTAGTGTAGTGATTCTTTCTAGTCTTTTCATATTAGCTCAGCGCGGCAATTAGTTGGCACTCGTCTTCGTTTGTCATTGGTCGATTCATTACATTGTTTAAATTGAACTCAATCTTTTTCTCTAATTCCTTTGCATCGAAAGCAAGTTCAATTTCGTTTTCGTCTTCGTCTTCGACAAAGTTAACTTTTACTGCATCAGCGAAGATGAAACCATCTTGCTCACTGATTACTACGTCAGCGCTAAGCCCACCTTCGTAGTAGCCTTTACCTGAATCAAACAGGCAAAAAACA
>RFXU01000147.1 GCA_009921505.1 Flavobacteriaceae bacterium | reverse complement strand
CTATAAAGATGTCACACCGAACGATACATCACCATGGTCATCAAATACAATTTCAAAGGATTGAGCATCGCTGTGCCAGCTGATACAGACAGAGCTAACTGAAATTCGTTGGAGACTATAATGGCAGAAGAAGCACAACAACCCGTTCAGCCAAACATGAATATCTTGGCACAATTTATTCGCGACATGTCCTTTGAAAATATTTTGGCACAAAAGGGTATAAACGGCGAGGTTAATCCAGACGTGCAAGTCCAGGTTAATTTGGATGGCCGTAAGCGTCAGATTGAAAACCAGTATGAAGTTGTCATCAAATTAAAAATTGTTTCCAAAAATAAAGAAACGGATGACAAAAAGCGAACTAACGGTTACGCGCGCAGTTTATTCCAGAGCGCGCCATCACCAATAGCATCGACAAAGGCGGCATGTGCCGCCTTTTCTTGTTCGCTAAGACGGCTTGGCAATGGGGTTGGACGCTTACTAGGTCGCCAATCGGCGGACGATGCTCCACTTGATACATCTTGTCCAGATGCGCTGCCTTGACCCAATGCAAAGTCAGGCTGCCGCCCGCCGATCAATTCAAGATAAACCTCTGCCAAAATTTCTGAGTCTAATAAAGCACCGTGCAATGTTCTGGACGAATTATCGATATTAAATCGACGGCACAACGCATCTAACGAAGCAGGAGATCCTGGATACTTTTTTCTAGCTATCGCTAAGGTATCAATCGCTTGGCTCCATGGAATTTGGGCCATATTCACCCATTTTAATTCGGCATTTAAGAATTTGATATCAAACGATGCATTGTGAATTACAAGTTTGGAATCCCCAATAAAATCAACAAACTCTTTCGCAACTTGTGAAAAAACAGGCTTATCTCGCAGAAAATCATCACCAAGGCCATGTACTTCGAACGCCTCTTTCGGCATCGGTCGTTCAGGGTTGATGTATTTGTGAAATGTTTTTCCAGTCGCTACATGGTTCCATAATTCGACTGCACCAATCTCGACAATTCTATCCCCTGTTTCAGGATCAAACCCTGTCGTTTCTGTATCAAGGACGATTTCACGCATTTTGCGACTTTCTTATTTCATCGACAATTTTTGACACTTGAGCTTTTGCACTTTCAAAAGTGTCCGTTTTGATAACGTAATCAGATTTAGCCTCTTTTTCTGCATTGGGCCATTGTCGTGATAGAATTTTTTCAAAAGCTGCCACGTTCATTGTTCCACGGTCTAGGACGCGTTTTTTTTGTTGGTCTGCAGATACTGAGACACATGCGATAGCATCCATCGCTTTTTCTGCGCCAGTTTCAAAAAGCAGAGGAATGTCTAAAACAACAATATCTGATTTTGCGCTTTCGATAAAATTATGACGATCTTTCGCCACCAATGGATGGATAATCCGTTCAAGTGCTGGGAACTTTGTCGGATCCGCCATCAACGCGTCACGTAATTTTTCACGTGACACCATCTCATTTTCTAAGACGTCAGGAAAAACCGCACTTATCGGACCGACGGCGCCACCATTTTTGGAATAAAGCCGATGTACAGCCGCATCAGCATCCCAAACATCACACCCAAGTTCACGAAAAAATCCTGCCGTTGTGGATTTTCCCATCCCTATTGATCCTGTTAAACCCAGCTTGAATATCATTTTAACAAAATTTCTCTAAGCTCAGGGGTTACAATAGGCGTTTTTCCAAACCATTTTTCAAAGCCGGGAATGCCTTGATAAATAAGCATACCCAAACCGTCTACTGTGCGGCAGCCTTTTCTGGATGCAATTTTCAAAAGCTCTGTCTCTAGCGGAGTATAAACAATATCGGTGACAAGAGTTTGAGACGAAAGATTTGTCAAATCTAGATCCATCTTGTCTTTACCAACCATACCCAACGAGGTCGTGTTGATTAACGTATTCAAAGCATAGAGGTTTTTTGAAATATCTGCCCAGTCTATCACAGAAATTCGGTCGCCAAAGTCACGTTTTAGACTGTCAGCTTTTGATCTTGTTCTGTTAGTGATAAGAATTTGCGGAGCGCCGTCATCTAGCAAGGCTGATAAGACAGCGCGCGCTGCTCCACCAGCGCCCAATACAAGCGATGGGCCATCCGATGCTGCCCAATCTCGACATACTGTTTTTATGTTTGTGATAAAGCCATAACCATCTGTATTGTCGGCGAAAATCTCTCCATCGACGCCAAAAGTTAATGTATTTGCCGCGCCAATTAGCTGAGCGCGATCAGATACCTTGGTTGCTATTTCAAGGGCAGATAACTTATGAGGAATTGTAACATTTGCCCCAACAAAGCCCATTTTTGCAAGCTCTGGCACCAACCGTCGAAAGTCATCGGGCGATATGGAAAGCGGTATGTAATGGCCGTTAATTTTGTTTTGTTCTAACCAATACCCATGCATTTTTGGAGATTTTGAATGGGAAATTGGGTGGCCAATGACGGCTGCCAGCTTCAAGCTTTCATTCATCCTTCAATATCCCCTCGAAGTGCAAGATAGTTCAATATTTCCAAAAGCGGTAAACCTAAGATGCTAAAATAATCACCTTCTATCTTTGAAAACAACCGAGACCCTTCTTTTTCCATTTGGTATGCACCAACACAATGCTGAATTTCCTGCCAGTTGCGATCCACATAGTGTTCTAGATAACTATCGCTCCGCTTACTTTTTGTGATTTGATCTCTGCGAGAGCATCTGCAACGTCTCGCGGGGAAAAACTCTCTGCTAATAAAGATGATTTTATTGCCTCTTCGTCGATACGCGGTAGAGTAACGCTAAAATCGAGGTTTGCGTTTTCTAATAGTTCTGCGCGTATTTTTGACCCAGAAGCCAGTATTATAGCAGGCATGTGTATAAGTCCGTGGATTTCTATCGTTAAGCACTTGTTATTGTTTGTGGGTCAAAGTGGTTAAATATGCAACAACATCATTTTCAACATATCGTTAAACTTTTGTTTGGGCTTTATCCTCTGTGTATAAGGATAACTTTTAGCTATGAAATTTGTGGATCATTTGGTAACCGTCGAATATTTTGTGCGTAACTTATTATAATATAATATAAAACTTTGAATTCCTTAGTAACTGCGTTTGGGGATAACTCTGTTAGATAAAAAGGATCCACAGAATCTTGTTCCTCTTCTTCTAATTCTTCTCTTTATATAATACTTATATATTTATTAGCGAAATAGGACAGGCTAAAGATGACTGACTTACTGATTGCCGGATATCCATGGATAAAATCCTTGCATATAATGGCTGTTCTTTCATGGATGGCCGGTCTGTTTTATTTGCCAAGATTGTTTGTGTATCATGCAGAACAATCTAAATCAGGTGATCAATTAGACGAAACCTTTCAGGTGATGGAACGTCGCTTGCTGAGGGCGATTATGAACCCTGCTATGGTCGTTGCATGGGGGTGTGGTCTTTGTTTGGTTTTCACCCCTGGTGTTGTCGATTGGTCGGCTGTGTGGCCTTGGCTAAAAACCGTAAGTGTTTTGGTGATGACATGGTTTCATCATTGGCTTGGGCTTCGCCGTAAAGAGTTTGCAAGCGGCACCAACCTGTTATCCGGTAGATCATACCGTTTGATGAATGAAGTGCCGACGATCTTAATGACCGTTATTGTGCTTTCTGTTGTTGTAAAGTTCTAAGTTTTATTGACTCTTTACTGGTTGTTGGGATAGAGACAACCAAGGTCACGTCCGTGATCTTTTTTCCATTGAATACACTCTGACCCAGAAAAGGACCATTTTATGGCCGCTGACCGTTTAAAACTATCTGATCTTAAGTCTCAAAGTCCAAAAGACTTGTTAGCGATGGCGGAAGACTTAGAAATAGAGAACGCGTCGACGATGCGTAAGGGCGAAATGATGTTTCAAATTCTGCGTGAACGCGCAGATGAAGGATGGGAAATTTCCGGTGATGGTGTATTAGAAGTTCTTCAAGACGGTTTCGGCTTTTTACGATCACCAGAGGCAAATTACCTACCTGGTCCCGATGATATTTACGTATCACCTGAGATGATCAGAAAATATTCGTTGCGGACTGGTGATACCATCGAGGGTGCGATCAAAGCCCCCGAAGAAAACGAGCGGTATTTTGCGCTGGTTGAAGTCGAGAAAATAAATTTCGAGACGCCTGAGAAAGCGCGCCATAAAATTGCATTCGATAACCTTACACCGCTTTATCCGAATGAACGATTAAAAATGGAAATAGAGGATCCATCGGTTAAAGATCGGTCAGCCCGTATTATTGATCTTGTTGCCCCGATCGGCAAAGGGCAACGGTCCTTGATCGTTGCACCACCACGGACGGGTAAGACTGTTTTGCTTCAAAACATTGCGCATAGTATCGAAAAAAATCACCCAGAATGTTATCTGATTGTTTTGTTGATCGACGAACGCCCAGAAGAGGTGACAGACATGCAGCGTTCGGTTCGGGGTGAAGTGATATCCTCTACCTTTGATGAACCTGCTGCACGACATGTTGCTGTATCCGAAATGGTAATTGAAAAAGCAAAACGGTTGGTTGAACACAAACGTGATGTCGTTATCCTTTTGGATTCTATTACGCGCCTTGGTCGCGCGTTTAACACTGTTATCCCGTCCTCTGGTAAGGTTTTGACGGGCGGTGTAGACGCAAACGCATTGCAGCGTCCTAAGCGTTTTTTCGGTGCCGCGCGGAATATCGAAGAGGGCGGGTCGCTAACAATTATTTCGACGGCTCTAATCGATACAGGCAGCCGTATGGACGAAGTAATTTTTGA